>JAFXEJ010000083.1 GCA_017513795.1 Ruminococcus sp. | reverse complement strand
TTGCTTCTGAAGCGGGTTCGGATGAATGCTGACATTTAAATTCACACTTAACGCATGAACCGGCGGATTCGGCAGTATATTCATGTTTTTCAGTTCCTTTTAGTGCGTCGCAGCATGAATAATGTTCTTCATGTTCTGTTTCAGAGCCGATATTCTTATATATCAGTTCTTCTTCTGCGTGATTATCCGGATCAGTTTCACCGAATTCAAGTCCACAGTCAGAGCATACAGCCAATTCTATACATGTTGCTTCTGAGCTAGGTTTGGATGAATGCTGACATTTAAATTCACACTTTGCGCATAAACCGGCGGATTCGGCAGTATATTCATGTTTTTCAGTTCCTTTTAATGCATCGCAGCATGAATAATGTTCTTCATGTTCTGTTTCAGAGCCGATATTCTTATATGTCAGTTCTTCTTCTGCGTGATTATCCGGATCAGTTTCACCGAATTCAAGTCCACAGTCAATACAGGTACCTGATGACTTACAGTCAGGAAGAATGTCATAACCTGAGTCATGTATACATTCATAATAACAGCCTGTACATACTCCCTCATTAAAAATATGATTTACATGAAGTGTGTACGTTCTATACACGCTTGGATTATATGTAGGATATACTTTGATTGTTGTTGAACCTTTTTTCAGACATTGAATAGTTCCTTTTGTTCCGCTTTTAAGCGGTTCGGTTGAAGTAACTTCTGCTATATCCTTATTTTCAACTTCTACTGTCATATCACAGATGTAAGCATCCTGAGATGTAAATGCACCGAAAAGAATTTCAGTATCCGGACAGTTAGGATTAGATAGATAAGAAGAATAGTAAGAATTTTCGACAGTTTTCCAGTTTACATTAAACGTACTCGGAACGCTTGCAGTATCCTTGTAGTCACAATCATTACAAACGATTTCTGCAAGGTTACTTCCTTCTTCAAGAGGAGTGATGTCAAGTGTATGTTCCGGATCATGAAAGACCTTGAATGTAATTACTTTTGACAGTTCCGGATTATAGAGATGTGTGTAATTGATAGTGTAAATACCTTCTTTATTGAATGCAACTGTACCTTTTTTATCTGTCAGACATTTTACCTTGACACTTTCCGGTTCTGAAACGGTGATCTCATACTCGTTGAAAAGCTCATCATATGTTCCTGAGAACGATATCCAGTATTCATATGTATCACCTTTATATACAGTAGGTATCGAACTGGTTGCAAATCCGCTTCCTGGTTCAGACCATAATACTGACATACTTTGCGGAGTTGCAAATGTAAAATCCTTTGAACACTGATCACAGTAAACCTTACACTCGCCGCCCGCTTCAGTCGGCAAAGAAAGTATTACTGTCTGATGTCCGTTTTCAATTACAGTTTCATTATATTTAGAGATATTATTGGCATTAATATCATAGAATTTATTTACTTTATTTTTCCATGTATACCAAATGATCTTGCCGTCTTCACAAATTGGAGCACAGTCGGAAAGTGATGCATTTTCTATGGTATAGATTTCGTCCGGATTACCCTCACTATCAAGCGCAGTATAGTATACGTTATCTTCATAGCTCCAGAGCAATACGAAACTGCCGTCTTCGTTTTTTACAAGATGCGGTGTAGATGCCGAAGGTCCGCCCTCCTCATATTCTGTGATCTGAATATTTTTGACTTCGTTTGTATTTTTATCGACAACACCTACATAGATATTCTGCGTACCCATATCAACGTTACTGTCAGTATAATTTTCAGCTGAATATGCAGCAATGTACGAAGTATCTGAGATTTCAAAGCCGCCTACAGATGCACCAGTATAATTATAATGATATTTTTCAGATTGCGGAAATGCCACAATATTAATATTAGTACAAAGCATTTTATTTGTAGGGGTAAATATCCCTGTTGATACATCTGTATTATATTTTGTGAGTACAAGTGAACGCGGATGAGCGTCACCGTGATCAAGTGCGATTATATGTCCGTCCTCAACATGAATGAATTGATTAAAAGAGTGTGACATATAGCCGTATTTAGAACTAGAAACATTTGTAAAGGAATCAGTAATTTCCATTTTTTCCATATCAAGCTGAATAGTCACATTTGCCTGATGATTCAAACCATCGTCGGAAGCATACATTTCATGACAAGTGCGTATCAGGAGGTAATTACCGCTTACCGCAAATCTCGCCGAACCTGCTGCAAATGGTTCAGTTGTATTGCAGTCATACAAACCTACTGAATTGATACGTTTCCAGTCTTTATCGTATTTCGTAATGCGGTAACATTCTGTTTCAGTAAGTTCCTCGGTATTGTACTGACCACTCAGAACAAAGTAGTTTGTATCGGTTTCATAAAATCCGCCGAACAACGGAAGTTCTGCATCAATGGTAAGCGTATCCTGAATATTATAAGAAGAATCATAATACTCAATCAGATATTTTTCATTTACCGCTCCATTCTGAAAGCGCATCACTCCACCTCCGGCAACGTGTGTAAGATACGAATCGGTCGGATTTGACCATACAGAATAAGATTGGTCGTTTGTATTGTCGCCGGAATAGGTTTCACACTGCGTTTTGACAGCGGCATTTGCTGTCAGTGTCTGCGGCAGAATATTGCTTACCGGAAAATTACCGCAAATCGTCAGTGCAGCGATACATGAAATTACACGTTTGAATTTGTTTTTCATATATTTCTTCTCCTTTGTATTTTTTGTGCGATCTGCTGTAGTCCTATCTTACTCAGCATTTCAATACATCATTTTTCCGAATCCTAATATAATACTTCATTAATTATTAATGCCGGATATATTAATGTATCTTATATTGTAACAACGATTCCGGAAAATCAGATCATAAAAATATGGTACTAAATTTATTATACATTCAAACATAAAATATGTCAATAATTACCATCAAAATTATTGCAAAAAAACAGGAGCAGCCTGAAAAAGCTGCTCCTGCATTTGAGAATAGACTGTATCGAATATTTATTCAGAAACAAGTTCCCTTACTTCTACCTTTTTGATTTTTCTTGCTGCAATGTACGAGAACAGGAAGAAACTTGCACTTATTGCTATTGATGGAATAAAGAATATAGCCGGAGTTATTTTCGCTTCTATTCGTGTAAGTCCGACAATTTTCAGTAAAGCCTCAAGCAGCGGAGGTGCTAAGAAATATGAAGCAATTCCGCCCAATACTGAGCCTATCAAAGCAATAATCATAAATCTGAATGCGAATTGTACACGAAGACTTTTTGCAGTAAATCCAAGTGATTTGAGTACACCAATATCTGTACGTTCTTTTACAAAGGTCTTTGAGCAGACCATACTGATTACAACGGCTGAAAATGCAATTGAAATTGCGAATACTATAATTTCAAGTACAATACAGATAGCGTCAACAAGTATGTACAGGCTATCATCTGAACCATCTGATTTCGACACAATTTCTGTGTCCATTATAATTTTACTGTGCTTCTGTTTAATAGTATCACAGAGTTTATCAATCAGGTTTACATCCGACAGCTTAACACTGCATATATATGGAACTGTTCCTGTCTGTTTATAATATCCTTCAACTGTAACAAGGATTGTTCTTCCAAGTTCGGAAACTGACTGATGATAGCCCGAAACTATATAATCTCTTTTGTTTTTTCCGGTTCCGACTGTAATGGTATCCCCTATTTCCTTATCAAGCATATCTGATACAATTTCTGTAATTGATATTTCATTATCATACAACGGCAGACGGCCATCCAAGGGCTGATACATTTTATCACAAGATGATTCAGCTTCACAGAACAGCTCAACATCATCTACTATAACATATGATCCGGAACTGAAAAGTATTTCTGCATCTTTATCCACTTCATTGACTGTTTTTTCTATTTCATCTATATCATTCAACTGAAATTCTTCTGTAAAGAAAATATCTACATTTGATTTGAAATCCGGTATAATATTTTCGCCTGATAATCTGTCTGACAGCATAATTATTGTCATCATAAAATATACAAGCAATACAGAAATAAACAATATACCAGCGTAGCTTTTAAGTCTTGATGTAAACTGTCTTAATCCCATAAAGAATGAGAGTGCCTTTTTCCTTATCGGTACATTAAGACGGCTGTCAAAGTATACTTCTGATTTTCCGCCGGAAATAGCTCTGACAGGTGAGATCTTGCTTATTTTTCTTGTGGAAAGTAATATGAAAACGGCACTTACTGCAATTATTCCGATTGAAAGAAGTCCGCATTTGATAAATGATACTCGCTGTATTGTAAGCAGTCCGGTGATACTCTGAAACAGCGTTCCAAGAATCATAAGAAGCGGTACAGAAAGCAGCAGTCCGATTGCAGCACCAATGATTTCGGCAATAATGTACTGTAAGATATACACCAGACGGATTTTTCCGGTTGTGAATCCCTGTGATTTAAGTACTCCGAGATTTACATATTCCATATCTACGGATGATGAAATACTATGGAATATCGTTATCATTGTGATAACAAGAAGCAGTATTACAAATGCAAGAACTATTCGTGAACCCACATCAGAATATATTGTTGTATATGAAATACATTCTTCCTTAGTAAATATTGACATCGCATTTTCAAGCAGTCCGCAGCTGTTATCAAGTGATTTTTTCACTTTGATATAATCGGCTCCATTGCGCAAATGGATATCAAGTTCAACTATCTTTGAATATGTACGCATTTTTTCAATATCGGCATCGCTGATAAAAAATCGTCCTGGAGCCATAAATGCTGAGCCAAATTTCGGATCTGCAATAAATCCCTTTACCTTCATCTGAAATTTTACACGTTCCGAATCTGGTGTTTTATCTTTCGGAATATCAATAATTATTTCTGATCCTGCTTCAATATCATAAAGTCTTTTCATAGAATACGTAATATAAATTTCGCCTTCTTTAAGAGGCTCAGGATTTTTTATATATCCCGTTTCCTTTTCATTAAAAACACGATACAACTTATGGCTATCCGGTAAAAGCATCAATCCTCTTTCGACTGATTGATTATTAATGTAAATATCATCGCATAATGCAGATTTTACTGTTGTAAGATCAATAACATCCGGATTATTTTTTATTGCTTCTAAGGTTTTATCATCTGCGTACTTCTCATCCATAAATATTGTCATGTCTGGAGAATCTGACCACTTATAAGCTTCATCAATAGTACGATCTATATTATCGTTATTGCTTACCGTTCCGGTAAACGAAAGTACAATAATCGCCATGAGTGCTATTACACTTTTAAAAGCACCCTTTTTATGCTTTATATTAGCTCTAAGAAGCTTTAATATTTCCATAACACACCTCACCATTCCATTGATGAGAGCCATGAATTGATCTGAGTCTCTCTTGTCTTTTCTGTTTCAGGAGTGTAACGTGGAAGATCAATGCTGCCGACAACCGCTCCATCTGCAATATAGATAATTCTTGTTGCACGAATCGCAGCACGGCTGTCGTGAGTTACCATAAGAATACTCTGTCCGTTATTATTGATATCTGTAAGCAGATTTAATACTTCAGTAGTATTTTTTCTGTTGAGGGCTCCTGTAGGTTCATCTGCAAAGAGAAGCTTTGGTCTGTTTATCAAAGCCCTTGCAATTGCACATCGCTGCTGTTCACCTCCGGAGCATTGGGACGGAAGATGTGTTTTTATTCCCAAAATCCCCATTTTTTCAAGCAATTCCTCAGCGTATCTGCTTATTTCACCGGCAGAAACTGATTTATTAAGATATCCCGGAACGACAATATTCTCAAAAAGAGTAAGATTGCTTACAAGATGCATCTGCTGGAATATAAAACCAAAATCTGTGTGACGAAGCTGCGCAAGTCTCTTTTCGGATAGCTTTACAATATCCTCACCGTTATAGGTTACAGAACCGCCTGTCGCTCTGTCCATACCGCTCAGAGCGTAGAGAAGCGTTGACTTGCCTGAGCCGGAAGCTCCCATTATTACAGTAAAATCTCCCTTATAGACCTCAATATCAAGATTTGATAAAATATGATTCTGTACACCATTGTGTGCAAAACTTTTACAAAGTCCTTTTGCTGATAAAATAATTTTTTTCATAAATCATATATCCTTTCTGAATTTTTCTATTCTTATTTTACCGCAAAAGTTATTAAGAAGTCTTTAAGAAGTCAGGCATGGAAGAACTATTTTTATCTGAAATCCATCGGCAAGATTCTCTGCAAAAATTTCTCCGCCTGATTGATTTACAATATATTTCACAATATACAAACCGAGACCGGCTCCGTTTTCGTTTCCGGCACGATTTCCACGATAGAATTTTTCGAAAATAAACGGAATTTCTTCTTCTGGAATACCATTTCCGAAATCACGGAACTTTATTTCAACCTTGTCTTCTTTTTTCAATGCAGAAATTTCAATTTTTGTTTTAGCATATTTTGAAACATTGCTTGTAAGATTTTCAAATACCTGAACAAAACGATTTATGTCTGCCTTTACATCAATAAAATACGGCGGCAGATCAAGCTTTATATCGTTGCGGTAAGAAATTTCTGAGACAGTTTCTTTTATAAAAGCACAAAGCTCAAATTCCGAGGGATTCATCTTCAGTTTATTAAGATCGGATATCGAATGCATAAGCATATCATTCGTAAGCGTTGCAAGTTCATCGCATTTTTTCATTATTACGGACACATATTTTGCTCTCTTTTCCAGATTACTATCCATTCCAGCTTCAAGTGCTTCTGCATAGGCACGAATAGACGCTACAGGTGTTTTGATATCATGGGAAAGCGATGCGATTACAGTTTTATTATTTTCAATCGCTTCTTTTTCGCAAGCACGGGCTGTTGAAATTTCACGGCGCATTGAATCAAATGCCCATGTGAATTTGCCGAAGTAATTTTTTCTCTCGTAATCAAGCGGAACATCAAAGTCTCCGGCTGCAATTCGCTCTGCAAACTGATCGAGTTTCCTGAACGGACGTAAAATCGCAAACCATATGTATATAAATATTGAGATAATCAAACCTGAAGAAGCAATAAACAGTATCCATAAATACTTCGAAGTATCAGTTTCAGACGGCTGTTCGGAAATGTCTTTTTTGAGTTCGGCGGCTTTTATCAATGCCGTTTCAGTGTCATTATCAGCAATAAGATGCTCAATTTCATTAACGGCAACGATATAATTTCCCAAGTCAACGCCGCCTGATTTTTCTGACTTTCTTTCAGTCAATACAGTTATCATGGCAAGGAATAGAATAAATATCAAAGAAACAATTATAAGATACTTTTTCATTTTTTATCCTCCAGTATATAGCCGACCTTGTATACAGTTCTGATGAATTCGGGTCTGGCAGGATCTTCTTCAAGCTTTTCCCGGAGCCAGCGGATATGTACTGCAAGCGTAGAAGGCTCTACTTCGGAGAAAGCTCCCCATACCTCAGACAATAATTTTTCCTTTGAAACAGCTGTATTTTTATGCTCACAGAGATACGCAAGCAAATCAAATTCACGCAGAGACAATGATACATTTACTCCGTCTTTTGTTACTGAACGTGATGTGATATTTACCGAAATATTCCCGAATGTTATTATTTTTTCCTGTTCGCTGTATCCGTATGTCCGCCGGATAAGAGCCTTTACTCTTGACAGCAGTTCCTTCATAGAATACGGCTTTGGAAGATAATCATCACCGCCTATGTCAAAGCCGGTAATACGGTCATTTTCACTTGTTCTTGCACTTGCAAATATTACTGGTACCTGTGATACCTTGCGTAGTTCTTTGCATAATTCAAGACCTGTCGTATCCGGAAGATTTATGTCAAGAAGAATAAGGTGATAATTATTATTTGAAAGCAGACTGAAAGCTTCTTCGCCGCTTCCGGCAGTAGTCACAGAAAATCCGTAGCTTTCCAGCATTTCCGAAATAATAAACGATAAATCTGTATCATCATCTATAATAAGAATCTCTCTCATAACAGTTCTCCTAAAAGTTGATAATTCAATTATATCATAATCAGGTATTTATTTCAATAAAAACAAAAACATAATCATTACTGAATAATAAAAGTCAGCTTTATACAGTCCGATAAACCGTTATAAGCTGACTTAAATTCAATTATTTATTCTGTAATGTAAGTTCTTTCTTCATCAGACAAAGATCAAATACATCAAGTATGTTATCATTATGTAAATTTCCCGCTTGCCAATCAGCAATCTTTGTATCTGAAATACAAAGCAGCCATTTCTGGATTACTACCGCATCAGCGACATTAAATTTACCATCTGCATTCACATCACCTCTGATTATTCCGGATTTCATTCGAATACCGTTTTCCTTTGAGTAATCAACAGCAGTACCGACAGATGCATCCATACAAAAATTCTTCTTTACGCCGTAACCATTATTATACTCATATCCGACAGAACGCTGTCCGAATACGGTTTCCGTTCCTTCAACAGTAATGTCAGACAGCGAATCGCAGTTAAGGAAAGCATATTCTCCGACTGTTTTACAAGATTCCGGAATTGTTACTTCTGTTATAGATTTGCATCCGCAGAACGCTCTCTGCTCGATAACTGCAAGATTTTCAGGAAGATTTATCCCTTTAAGCTTAGGACAATCATAAAAAGCATACTGTTCAACAGCATATAGCGATTCAGGCATGTTTACTGTTTCAAGTGATATACAATGTGCAAAAGCAAAACGGCTGATATGAGTTACTGTTTCCGGAATCACAACTGATTTCAGTTCTGAACAATTTTCAAATGCATACCAGTCAATTACAGTCACAGGAAGTTCTTCTATCATGTCAGGAATAATGATTTCTTCGGCAGATTCATCACATCCGGTGATTCGTATGCTGTTTCCTGAAATTGTATACGTCAGATAATCAAGTGAAGTTTTGTTCCACTCGACAGCCTCATCCATGTTCGGCTTACCGCTTTCAGAAGCAAAATTCTCAGTATTCTGCGGCGTTACGGTATAACTGCTCTTTTCAGAAATATTTCCGCAGACGTCAATGCATTCAAACTCATAAACAGCATTTTCACTTCCAATATTAAATTCATAGTCGATCCATACATTCTGCGTTGTATTTGAGCCTGAACCTCCTGTATTAACTCCGGCAACAAGATAGTCATAAAGCTTTCCGTTTTTATAAATATTCGTCTGTGCAACAGCTGTATTATCCGTCATGCCATAGAATGTCAGCTTTAGTCGTGGAGCGTTCTCAGCCGTAATAATCTCTGTTTTAAGAACAGTCGGTGGAGTTGGCGGTGTTGCTTCTATTTCTCCGGTTTTCAGATATTTTTTAAAATTCTCGTGGAACTCCGGCATTGCATTGTATGAGGAATAATGATGAGGATATGCAAAGCAGAACAGTGAATCTACATACGGTTCGGCAATTTCAAGGCTCTCTGTAAATTCATCCACTGTTTTTGTACCGACATACGAAACTCCGTGTGGATTATTCATTCGTGAAGCGTCCGGAGAAATAAACATTTCTGCATTTGTTCCAAGAAGAAGCTCTGTGCCTCTGATCTCATTTGATCGGTCAACAGCATTCCTGTATGCGGCTATCCATTCTTCAAGATGTGAATTATTGCATCCGCCTGCTCCGCAGCTATCCTGAGGACATATCATATCGCCGTCACGAAACGGAATTCGACTGAGCACCTCTGTATAATACTCGGTAAATCTGTCAGAGTTGATACTTGCATATCCATAGCCAAAAATATTGACATAAGGACTGAACAGAAGCGGCATTTCCGGATCGAGAGCATTGCAGTTATCAATTACCATCGTGAACATTTCATCAAGTCCGTCTGCATATGCGTCTATACCAGCATCTGTGTCCATATAAATCGTGTTGTAAAGCTCAGTTACAAAGTAAAAACCATAATACGTATCAGGATACTGTGCTTTATATTTGTTATAAAGTTCGGTAGTAATTTCATTGCATTTTGTCATGTACTCCCTGTTCGCTTTTCTTCCTTCCTCTGAAGCAATGTCACTGTTCCATGCACAATCGAGTCCCATACCAAGATAAAGCCTGATATCATATTTGTCACAGTAATACAGAAGATCTCCGAGTGCATCATAAACGTAATAATCCTTGAGATAATCTATCTCTGACGGATAATACACAGTCCATGTACCATCGGTATTATGATTCGCAACATCGCCCATAATAAGATATTCTATACCGATTTCCTTCATTGCCTGCATTTCTGCCTCCCAGCGTTCATCATCATAAGTCGCATATAACCATGGCTGTATGAATGTACCGTTGACCATTGTAACATGGTTATCTGATTTTTCAGAATCAGCTGACACTGAAAAAGAACTTCCGGCTGCAAGACAAACTGCTGACAATAAAGCAGATATCACTCTTTTAAGCTTCATATTAACACTTCCTAATCTGTAAACTATATTCCGGATAACGTTTTCCCTGTATTTATTATATATCGTATATCTGTGCAGGTCAAGGAAAATCTAAGAAAAACATAATTAAAAATCCACTTTATAATTCAATTGATTTTACACTGCAAATATGATATAATAATAAAAAAATCAGAAAAACAAGGAGAAAAAAATGAAAAATAAACTTTTTACCATTTTTATCGGAGCAGTAATTTCCGCTGTTCTGTTCAATGCCTGTGATAATAAAGAAAAACCTCTCAAAAAATATGATTATCCCGGCAAAAAGGAAGTATTATCATTCTGTATTGAAAAAACAGAATATTATGATGACAGAATTGAAGTCACATTTTCAGAAAATTCAATTGAAATGGCTGAGAGTGTAATATGCTATGACGAAAATTTCAATCAGATTACAGAAACAGTTGATTTTACTATCAAAGACGATGTACTTACTATTTACAGCAAAACATCTGAGAAAATAAGTGCACTCAGGGTTGATATTGACTCAGATGAGTATTTTAATATAAGATATCTTGATTCAGACAGCTATGCCATGCTTCAATATAACTGGGCGGACGATTATGGTATGAAAGCAAGCGGCGACATAGACAGCTTTTATACCGAAGAAGAAAAACGCCGTCAAGCAGAGATAGCAGCCCAAAATATTAAAAAAAATAATGAAGCTTTCGCCCTTATTGAAGGAATCTGGGAAAGCAGAGACGGTTCAAAAAGACTTGAGATCGGAAAGAAATCTACAGAAGACAAAGAATACAAAAATATAGATTTTTATGACTATCAGAAGGATGAAATTTACCCGACAGAAAGTGTTCGTGCAGATTCCTTAAATGTGATTGACTCCGATACTGAACCAGTCGTAGTTGAAGTAATTGAAATTGACCATCTTGATCATCTTACTGAATTCAGGCTTTACTCTAATATGACAGAAATTGAATGCAGTCTCTCGGATGAAAGAATGTATAAAAAATCATGATATTATAATCACATTAATAATAAGGAGGAAATTAAAATGGTTTATATTACGGGAGATATACACGGATCAATTGGCCCCATTTATGAGCTGTTTGAAAAATTCCATCCAACAGCTGATGATATTATTGTTCTGCTTGGCGACGCAGCGTTAAATTATACAGGTATGCTGCGTGACCACATCATAAAGCAAGAATTCCGTGATCTGAAAACAACTTTTTTCTGCATTCATGGAAATCATGAAAATCGTCCGCAGAATATCTGCTCCTATCATGAAAAACAATGGCACGGCGGTCGTGTGATGTATGAGGAGAATTATCCGAATATCCTGTTTCCGCTTGACGGAGATATCTTTGATTTAGAAGGAAAGCAATGCCTTGTAATAGGCGGTGCTTACAGCGTGGACAAGTTCTATCGTCTGAGAAACCGACAAAAATGGTGGCCGGATGAACAGCCATCGCCTTCAATAAAGGAATATGTTGAAAAACAGGTAAAATCATATCATATTGATGTTGTTTTCTCACATACATGTCCTTATAAATACATTCCAACCGAGGCATTTCTCCCCGGCTTGGATCAGTCAACGGTTGACAACAGCACTGAACAGTGGCTTGATATAATTGAAGAAATGACAGACTACAAAGCATGGTATCTTGGACACTGGCACATTAACAAACGTATTGATAAAATGCATTTTCTGATGCATGATGTTGAGATTCTGAAATAATTGAAAGAACATCAGCTTCTCATAAAAATACAGGAAGGCACAGTATGAAAATATATATAGATGCAGACGGTTGTCCGGTTGTGCGAAATACTCTGAAAATAGCTCGAAAATTCGATGTTTCTTGTGTGATAGTCTGCGATACTGCACACAGAATCGAGCTTGACGGTGCAGAAACTATTGTTGTTTCTCAGGGAGCGGACAGCGTGGATTTCCGACTTGTGAATTTAATCAGCAACGGGGATATTGTCGTTACGCAGGATTACGGTCTGGCAGCAATGTGTCTCAGCAAAAATGCAATTGCTCTTCATCAGGACGGAAAGCAATACTCTGAGGAAAATATCAGCGGCTTACTTGAATTCCGTGCAATCGGGAAAAAGATTCGCAGAAGCGGCGGCAGAACTAAAGGTATGCCAAAACGTACTTCTCAACAGGATGCTGATTTTGAAAAGGCTCTTATCGAACTGCTGAAAAACAACACTATATAATAAAAAAGCGAGGTTATCTGATATGATTCTAAGACCATATAAAAAAGAGGATTCAGCTATTATCTGCAAATGGCTCAGAACAGAAGAAGAACTGTACAAGTGGTCAGCTGACAGATTCAATAAATTTCCGCTTCTTGAAAATGATATTGAGGATAGTTATGTACCTCAGATTGAAAGCGGAAGATTCTTTCCTCTGACAGCATCATATGAAATTTATAGATTAATAGGACATTTTATTATTCGTTACCCAAG
>JAFXEJ010000082.1 GCA_017513795.1 Ruminococcus sp. | reverse complement strand
TTCCTCAAATCTATACATAACATCCTCCGAAGTGCAAGCTTTTTCATCATTTTTCGTATTTTCCCTTGCACTTCTATTATATCACATTAGGGCACTTTTGTCGATATTTCGGCGAATGTTTATGGTTTGAGGAGAGACTAAGTAGAGATGAGAAAAGAGCATACGATAAAATAATGGATAGATTTAACGATGTAAAACGAAGTGAAGAAATTGTTGATATTCCTGATATTATTGGTGATTATTGGATATGTAACGTTTTTGATCCAAATCAAAAATATCGTGATTATTATTATGGTATCATTACTGATATTAAAGAAAAAATGGGAGCAGAAGAGAAAGAGCATATAGTAACTGTTATGGTGCTTATCGATGGTGAACAGAAGAAATACAAGTTTTACACTAACGGAGAAAGCAATTATAAATATCTGGATCTAAACGATCTTTGTAATGGCTATGTCAATGAAGAATCTATCAAAGAATTAAAGTATACAGGAGTAAAGGTAAAACTATATAAAACCAAGAAAGGCGATAATGTATACATAAATGAATTAATAGCAGAGGATTTTGAGTCAGATAATCAAAAAATACAAATTGATATGCTTGGAGAATATTGGTTAGAAAATATAGCACTCCCCAAAAAATGAAAAAACACGCCACTCATGCCACTGTGTTAATAGTATCAGTGGCATGAGTGACATAGTATTATTAAAAAAGCAAGCCGTTTCAATTTCAAAATTCAAATATGTATTATAATTCCGATAAGTTCTATTCCAGCCTTATCGGAATTTTGTTTTTTTAGGAGGAAATTGAAATGGAAGAAAACACAAGAGTCTGCGATATATGCGGATGCGAACTTTCAGAAGGAGAAGGCACATGGGTAGGAGATCAGCTCCTTTGTGAGGACTGCGTTGATGAACACTGCACCACTTGTGATCACTGCGGAGAAACGATCTGGATTAACGATGCAGTGCAGGACGATGATACCACACTATGCGAAACCTGTTACAATGACTACTATCACCGCTGTGAGTGCTGCAACAGAATTATCCATGACAACAACATCAACTGGCGAGGAGATTATCCTTACTGCAACAGCTGTTACGATGACTTCAATGATGAGATCGAGGAGTACAGCTACAAGCCTGATCCTGTGTTCTATGGTGATGGCAACCGCTATCTCGGTATTGAACTTGAAGTAGACTGCGGCGGTAAAGACGATGATAATGCAAGTAAACTTAAAGAAATAGCAAATTCAATCCATGAGCATATCTACATAAAGAGCGACGGCAGTATTGACGACGGATTTGAGATCGTGTCGCATCCGATGACGCTTGACTACCATAAGAACAATATGGACTGGGAGTCTGTTCTGCATGAAGCAATCAAAATGGGCTATCGTTCTCACCAGACAAGCACCTGCGGTCTTCATATTCACGTTAATAGGAATGCTTTTGGTGACAATCAGGCGGAGCAGGAAGAGGTCATCGGCAAGATACTTTTCCTGATAGAAAAGCACTGGAACGAGGTCTTCTGCTTCTCCCGAAGGAGTCAGTATAACATGAACCGTTGGTCTGCTCGCTACGGATATGAGAAAACAGGAAAGGAAATCTTGAAGAAAGCTAAGTGCAGTGACCACGGCAGATACAGTGCTGTCAACCTTTGCAATTATAGCACCATAGAGTTTAGGCTTTTCAGGGGTACGCTGAAATACAATACATTTATAGCCACATTGCAGTTCGTTGATACGATCTGTGATGTGGCTATTTCTATGTCCCAGTTAGAGTTAGAAGAACTGTCATGGTCTGAGCTTGTGAAGAGGATAGAGTACCCTGAGCTGATACAGTACCTTAAAGAGCGTCGGCTGTATGTCAATGACGAAGTAACTGTAGAGGAGGATATGTGAGATGAACAAGGCTGAATACTACAAGAAGACTTACCCAGTAGGTACAAGAATTCGTTTGCTGCATATGGACGATCCTTACTCAACTATACCTGACGGAATGACAGGTACAGTTACATCTGTTGACGATATGGGAACGCTGCACATGAAGTGGGACAACGGAAGAAGTCTCGGTATCTGTCCCGATGCAGACAGCTTTGAGGTTATCGGAAAGGAGGCTGAGTGATATGTGCGCTATATATGGATTCCTTAACTACGGTAAGAAAATCCCGCACAAAGTCCTTACCAAGTTACTGCGTGAGATTTCAATTGCTGCTGAAGTTCGTGGTACAGACTCAACAGGAATTAGTTATGTTAGGAATGGAGAGATTGTCACTTTTAAAAAGCCTAAACCAGCTCATAAAGTTCACTTGTACTTTCCGAAAGAAACTACCGCTCTTATAGGTCACAATCGTCTGACTACACAGGGAAACGAGAAGTTCAACTACAACAATCATCCCTTTGAAGGTGCTACAAACAGTCATACTTTTGCTCTTGCTCATAATGGTATCATCTATAACGATAAGGAACTAAAGCACGAAAAGCAGCTTCCTGATACTGAAATCGAGACAGATAGCTACGTTGCAGTACAGTTAATCGAGCAGCAGAATATCATTGACGGAAACAGCATTAAAATTATGGCAGAAACAGTGTATGGCAGCTTTGTTTTTACTATTTTAAGAGATGATAACACCCTTTTTCTCGTCAAGGGAAGTAATCCTATAACACTTCTGCACTTCCCTGAGTATGGACTCTATATTTATGCGTCAACTTTGGACATTCTCAAAAATGCTATGAAATCGGCGAGATTTTCAGCGGAATGTGAAAATGTAAAAGTCAACACAGGTGATATAGTCCGCATAGATAGTGACGGAAGAATCTCTGCAATTACATTTGAAGAAGTTGAGCGGCATTACAGCTTCAATAGTTACCGACTTACTGACTGGTATGAGTGGTATGGTTTGGAAAAAACTGACGAGGAATATGAGAACGACTTGCTTATGATCTGCGGTTGTTACGGCGTCGATAGAGAAGATGTTGAATTACTCTTTGAGTTTGGTTACAGCAGTGACGAAGTCGAAGAAATGTTAATGGACCATGACCTGTTTGAACAGGCAATGGAAGAGATCAAAACGCTGTATCAGCGTTAATTATTAAGGAGGTAGATATTATGAGAGGTTTTATTGCAGGTATCGTATTCACGCTGATCGTGGAGGGTGCTGCGATAACAGTAATCGTAGGCGATAAGATCAAGGAGGTGCTGTCAGATGAAGAAAACGGTTAAAGTTGTTATAAGGACAGTTGGCGTAATTTTCGATATTATCGATATTATCAGAAAGCGCAAGTAACAGGGTGATAAAATGAAAAAACTGGATTCAATCAATATGATACAGGAAGAACTGCATGACGGTGAATTAAAGACTTATCTTATTGAGAAGTATAACGGAATTATACAGGAATATGGTCTGAATGGTATTAGTGGCATATTTTCAATAATAATTCTTCAGCACGAAGATATAGGCTATATTTCTGACAAATTTCTTGAATTCTGTGAAGAGGTAACATTTGATGATGCTACATGGCTGCATACTGTGTGGGCAGCTTCCGATGGCTACAGTGAGGATATTTATATCCCCTACAGTGAAAGTGTCAAAACTGCTATAGAAGGGAGATGTTTGTGATGTTCAAGGGTGACAAGTTCATGACAAGAGGAGTACATGAAAGAATTCCTATAGAGCTGCAATTGTTCATCTGGGAGACTATCGCAAATATG
The DNA here is from genome assembly GCA_017513795.1 of Ruminococcus sp. Taxonomy (GTDB): domain Bacteria; phylum Bacillota; class Clostridia; order Oscillospirales; family Ruminococcaceae; genus Ruminococcus. The sequence goes on along the minus strand of JAFXEJ010000082.1, from coordinate 15,058 downwards.
CCTGCTCCTAAAGATTACTTTCAAGTTTTTGACTTGAAAATCGAAAACAGTATGCAGGTGATACATCATTATTCTGAGCAGCCTGAGTATGACAAGACCTACGTTCTTACCGTCGTCGAAAGACCAATAACTGCCAAAATTTATGTTATTGATGATTACTTTGAGGACGAGGATAAGCACATCGCCACCATGCTTTTAGCTGAGGAATACTGATGAAAAAATGATTCGGGAACAGTAAATTTTGTTCCCGAATTTTTTTATAATGGCACGCCGAACATTATGTTATAGATTATTATAAAGGAGGCTATATTATGCCATTTACAGCACATTTAAGAAAGAGAGAAGCAAAGTCTGGTATTACTACATATCAGATAGTAGCAGAGGAAGAAGCAGGGTACTCTACAGGAAAACGCAAGCGCTTTTACAGGACGGTTAAAGGCAGTAAGAAGGAAGCTGAGAAAGCTATGCATAACTTCATTAACGAGCTTGAAAATCGTACCTTTACCAAGGATAGTAAAATTACCGTAAAGGATTTTATTCATCAATGGATTGAACTGTATATTAAAGATCAGCTTTCTCCTACTACTGTTCAGCATTATGTTGTCCAGACTGAGAACTATATTATTCCGGTATTTGGTGATATGTATTTACAGCAGGTTAAGAACATTGATGTTCAGAAGTGGATATTCTCTTTACAGAAGAAGTCTCCACTTACAGGTAAACCTATGGCTCCGAAGACCATAAAGAATATCTTCCTTAATCTGTCGGCAGCTATGAAGAAGGCGGTAATGTTAGAGCTTATACCTAAGAATCCATGCGATAACGTTACTATGCCGAAGCTGGAAAGATTTCATCCTGATGTATACAGTATAGAAGAAGTTGAGCATATGCTTGACTGTGCTAAAGGTACAAGTATGTATCTGCCACTTATGATAGAGATATGTATAGGACTGCGCCGTGGAGAGCTGCTTGCTCTGAAATGGAAGCATATCGACTTTGAAAATGGCTATCTCTCTGTTGAAGAGAACCTTGTTACTGTGAATAACGAGAGAATCACGAAAGCGCCAAAGACTCAAAGTGGTAAGAGGTCTATACAGATACCTGCTACGCTTCTTACTCTGCTAAGGGATACCAAGACAGAAAGAAAAGCTAATGATAATGACTATATTATATGCCAGAAAGATGGTTCTCCATACAAAAGTGATTCGTTTACCCAAAAGTTCCGTCGTTTCCTTGAAGCTCAGGGATTGAAACATCTGCGATTCCATGATCTACGCCACATCAATGCAACAATTATGCTATCTTTAGGTATTTCACCTAAAGTGGCACAGGAACGATTAGGACATTCAAGCTATCAAGTTACGATGGACATTTACAGTCATGTATTGAAAAAAGTTGAGAAAGAAGCGGCTGAGAAGCTTGATGAAGCATTATTTGAGAAACCGTCGGTATAAAGAATATCCCCGAATCCTTGGTATGGGGATTCGGGATAATTCTAATTAACTATCAAAGCTAATGGTTGGATTCTCTTTCAAACATTCACCTTTTACTTTTTCAGGAATAATTCCGAGAAAATATCCTTCAAGATAGTTCCATATTTCATCGTTCATGAAACTACTTTCATACAAAAAAGTTAGCATTTTTACGGATATAAGGTGCCTATCATTTACAGAATCAAGTAATTTGTTCCTATAACTTCCAGGATTCTTAATTATTTTTTTCAAACTCTGTATTTGATTGATATATATGTACAACTGGCTGTTAGCTCCGCCAATCATATTGAAAGATAAAACATCAATAGCTTCAAGTATTCCGAGCACAACGCCTACTTCCCTTATAAAGGATCTTCCATCGTTTATAAGGTAAAGCTGTCCATTTTCAACTTCACTTTTTATTAACTCAAATATTCGTCTGACCCAAGAAAAATACGAATTTACCGCTACTTCAAATTTATATGATGCTTTTCCATCCTTTGTGGTTCTATCTTTTGCAATTGGTGATTGTGTTTTAGCGAAATTCTTTCTGTAAGAGTTCATAGATGCAATTATCACTTCACAAATAGCTCGTGCTTTATATTTCTGGATATTGCAAGGCTTTAATGCAGCTGCCATATCTTCAATAGAAGTATACTCACTTGACATCACCTTCTGTTTAACAAATCCTTGAATTGTTGACCATATGTTTTCAAAAACACTGTTATATTCTTCTTTATAAACAATGTCAACACATAATGCTGGATTCATGTTGACTTTACTATTAAGTTCAAGATCATTGGATTTTGAATAAAGTAAATACTTGAATTTGGGGAATGATAAATTTGAGTAATGTTTTTTCCAAATATCGTCAAGAAGAACACGACATATATTTTTTGAAGATTCAATTTCTTCAACAGACTTTGGATACATTTTTAACAGACGTTCTTGTCCTTTTTTACTAATTTCAAAATATCCCTGAGAAAACATGGGGATTGGACGCACATTTACCGGAGAAAATCCTATCTTATTCTCAAAATCCTTTTGAATGATAAGCAGAGCAGTTTTTACCTTATTTATGTTATTATCTTCGTCACTTGTAGGCGAACCAAAAATATATGTAAAATTTTCTGCGTCAAGCAGCATAGCGTTTCTGCTTTTGGTCTTGTTGTTACGTCCGCCTTTCATAAGATTTGCGGAATATAACTCATCAATCTTATTTATTACTTCGACCAATTGATACTTTTTTATCGTGGACAATCCATGAAGTCGGTTTATATGTTTAAAATCTTTAGGATCAAATTGATAATACGCTTCGCCATTAAGAGTTTCTTTTCTTGCAGCACGTCCTATTTCCTGAACATAATCGCAAACATTTCCGGTAGGTGCAAAATGAACAACAAGCTCTATATCGTTGATGTCAATTCCCATACCAAATGCTTTAGTAGCTAACATTACCAGTTTTTCTTTACTATAAAACTTTTCATAACTCTCTGTTTTTTCTTCTTTTGAAAGAGAGCCATGATATATTGCAACGTGTTCAGTCATGCGTTCTGCCTTAAGGAACTCAAAACATCTTTCAATAAGTGCAACAGTAGGAAAATAAATAAGTGTTTTCTTGTTGCTTATTTGAGCTCGTATGATAATGCTTTTGACCATTTCGAGTTTATCGAATTCATACTCATTTCGCTGTCCCTTTTCAACTTTTTTCTTTTCGATTCTTATCTGTATATCATCTCTCTTTACATATCCAAGGTATGTTATGGGATCCAACATATGAAGGCTATTGATAGTTTCAGTATACATATCCTCTAAGCCGTGATAAATTGCTGTTGCAGTAAAAGTGGCTATTGTAAAAGCTCTGTTTTTAGTTTCAAGCTGTTTTTTTCTAAGTTTTTGAATGTGATCTCCAAGATACCAGTAGTCGGGACGGAATTGTTTTCCCCATGTAGTAACAATGTGTGCTTCATCGATAATAATCATACCTATTGTACGATTACCTATCAACTGCTCAATATCACTGCGGCTCAGCAGTGTTTCAGGAGAGATATATAGTATATGGTACTCGCTGTCGGCAACTTTTTCCATTATTTCCTGCTTTATAATAGGTGAAATATCTGAATTTATAGTTTTGGCATATTTATAATTTTTCAATTCAAGATTTTTGACTTGATCATTCATGAGACCAATTAGAGGAGATATAACTATTGTAAGCAGATTATACTTCTCAGCTAAATATATAGCAGGTATTTGAAACATTACTGATTTTCCAGCTCCAGTAGGGGCAGTGACAAACAAATCCCTGAAATCTCTATCATCGTTTTCACATTTCTCGACCTGTTCAACGAGATCGGATATTATTTTTTCCTGAGACACCTTCATTGTCTCTTTTTTTCCTTGTTCAAGGCTATCCAGATCGTACACCGTAAGATCACGGAAGCTGTCATATCCCCAGTATTTTTTTAGTATCTCTGTATATTCTTTTTTGGATTTGAATACTTCTGCTTTTTTGGATGTCTGAAGGACAGATATGTCTGTCCAATCGCTCCATTTTTCTGTTATAAGCTTGAGCCGATCTTTAAGTCTGAATACATCACCTGTATAATTTGTTATTCGTACTGTAATAGTATCAGGATCATTAAAAAGCCTTCTAACAAAGTCAATATAATCTGTTTCTTCAATAAGATCAATAAAAGCATCAGCTTCTTCAACTATATGCAGTTCTGCTTCACTGTGCTCAAAAAGATCGATGGTGACTATTTTATTATTATCAGGTATCTTGTCATCACAGTATGCTCCAAGAATGAAACCATTGTATTCTTTTATTCCAACATATAATGATATTATTTCATCAATATCTCCTATAATAGCTTCATCATTTATATCATCAGATTCTGTGAAATGTGTTATCAAACCTTCTTTTGTTTCTTTTGAGCAATGAAGGTCAAGAGGATACTGTTCCATATATATATTATTATTTAAAATGTATACTATTTGATACTGTTCGAGAACAAAATTGCTCAGCAATAGAAATTCTTCATATGTAAGATATTTTCTTTCACTTGTTACTGTAAAGAAATATTTCAATTTATTGCTTACTATATTCTCAAGATTAATGGTATCTTTTTTACTGCTGTCCACTGCATCCATAGGGATACCTTTTAGTACTATTATTGAGTTATCTTGATCTAAATCCTTGATCTTATCAGATAAGGCATTTTTAAAAATATCGTTAGTCATATTCTACTCCTCTATATATGTAATAAAATCGGGATTACATTCAGCAATTGCTTTTAACTTTAAAGCTGTTTCTGAATCTTTATCTCTTAATACTATAACAAGAGTGTCTATTGCTCTTGTAAAAGGAATCAAAACCCAATTAAGTATATATTTTATACGTCTGTCTTCTTCGCTTTCCAGCAGCAGAGAAGTATTATCATTGCTGCAGTAGGCGTAACATTCAAGTTTTTCATCAATAAATGCATCGAAATCAAGGCAGATGACAGTCCAACCTTCAAGACCTCTTGAAGAATCATACTGCAATACTCTAACCTGATCTCCGTATACTGAATAAACAGCTCTATTTTCAGTGATAGTTCCGTCCCAGATATCAATGCCGTGAGCAGAAAACTCATTTTGCAATTTGAAATGACGAGGCTCTTTTTCTACCAAAGAAGGTGGAGTCAAACACAGCATATCATACATGATATTTCCAGAGCTTTTTAGATCCTTTTTAAGTTGATCGCTTATTTTCCAGAAAGCCTGAATACTGCTGCAAATGTAAACATCTCCGCCTATCATTTTATCAGAAGCGGCTATTTTATTTGCGTTTTCAGAGTACGATTCAATATAGTTATTTACAAATTTGATGATATTGTTCTTCTGACGAAGACATTGCTTAAGCCTTATGTTGGAGCGATCTTTTACTACATTCCAATCACAGTATTCTATGTTTCTGACAAATTGCTGACCGCCATCGGCTACGATTATATGATCATGTGCATATAATTGTAGGATGATATCACGTTCGGCTGAACTCCAATCCTGAGCCTCATCAATGAAACAGTACTCCCAGTTTAAAGAAGCATCGCTGTACAGTATTTCCTTTAATACTGTACAGCTATCTGTATCTGCATTCATAAAATCAAGTAATTCCATGATATACTTATAATAATTGCTAATAAATTCTTCTGAATCAAGTTTATCATCATATAAACATTTTGAGGTGATTTTGTAAAAATAAGAATGAATTGTAGTAACGGAAACACAGTGTTCTGAAAACATATCAGGTAACTCAGCAAGAGCAAACAAGCGACGTATATCAGACACAAGAGCCTTATTGTACGTAAGTATAACTACTCTTGCATTTTCATTATATGCAATACTTATTGCCTTCTGGATCAATGCAATTGTTTTGCCTGTACCTGCTCTGCCACGCAGAATTGACATTTTATCAGATGTTGTATTATCTATAGATGAAGATATAGTTTTGCTTGTTATCTGCTCTATCCTTTTTCTTGTAAGTTCACCCATGCTCTTTTTCGCCATAGCAAAAAGTTGAAACTGTTTTGATAATGTTTCAGAAGTCTGTCCATCATAACAAGATTGAAAATGATATTTTCCTTTATAAAAACTTGGTTTCTTTTGCCAGACCAATAATTGTATGAAGTCTGCAAGCGTAAATTCATATGGTAATGCATTGGATTTCATTCTGTCTTTTTCCATTTTTAACATTGTTGAGATGTCATTCTTTGTCAGACCTGTGAACCATATTACATTAGTAATAAAGGGGGAACTTTTCATAGATTGAGTAAAGAAATTCATTACTGCTATTTTCTGACTATTTGACTGTTCAGTTACCGAATGCTCATGATCTTTATATTTGACGAAAAAATCAGAACCTTTTCTCCATACTCCTTTCGGCGAGTGACTTTTTATTTCGATTGCCGTACAAAAGCTGTTAATCTCAACACTGCCGTATATATCTTTTCCTTCTTTATCAAGGTGATCTACATTTGGACAATAGTTTTGAAGTGTGCCCATCACAATTATATCTAAATCTTTTACAGTTTGTCCGAAAAGCGTAGCATTAGCTTGGATGTAAATCTCTCCCATAGTACTTTGTGGCAGTTCATTTTGAAAAATCTCCTTTAGCTTTAATGCACACTGATATTCTTCAGATTCATGTTTTGCACCGAATACTTGTACGATTACACTCATTGTTTCCTCCCATTATTTACAGAAAATCTTTTATATGCTTTGTTCTTGATGGATGCCGGAGTTTCCTAAACGCCTTGCTTTCAATCTGTCTTATACGTTCTCGTGTTACTCCCATCATCTGCCCGATTTCTTCAAGGGTTCTTTCTCTGCCATCAATAAATCCAAATCGATACATGATAACCTTTGCTTCACGTTCGCTTAACGTATTGATTATCTTTTTTAAATCCTCAGAAATAATCAATTGAAGGGCACTATCTTCAACTGAAATACTATCTGTGTCTTCGATAAATTCTTCTAGCTCAGTTTCTTTTTCTTCTCCAACCGGTGCATTAAGTGATGCACAATTGCGGAAACGTAAATTCAGAGTTAAATATTCTAAAATAGTATCTTCTCCGATTTGTAGTTCACTTGAAATTGCTTGAATGCGTTCATTGAAAGATAATCCCTGTAGCTCGTACTTGTTATCAAGTTTTATAACACGTGACATCTTTTCCATAATATGTACAGGTAAACGTATTGTGAACCCATTATCGAAGATTTCTCGCAGCATAGCCTGTTTTATCCAAAGTACTGCATAGGTTGAAAAACGTGTTTCTAAAGACGGATCAAACTTGTCAGCAGCTTTCAATAGTCCAATATAACCTATTTGCTCAAGATCTTCAACATCCAGTTTGTTGCCATAATACTTTGCATATTTGGCAGCATACTTCATAACTAACATACGATTTTTAATGCACAAATCATTTTTAGCTTGTTCATTTCCTCTATGAATAAGTTTGCACAATGTTTCGTTAGTTTGCTTTACATCTTTTTTGTTTAATTCAATTAATGAAGCAGGTGTACTGTCTCTGAATAATTCGATATCATCATTATCATCGTCATTTTTTGAATCAATAATATCGGGGTATATAAACTCTATGCCTTCTTTTGACAATAATTGCCTTGCTTCTTTTCTTTCTTCAGACGAGAGATATTTAAATAATTTTTCAAAATCGGTATAGGAGAGAAATGTATTGTTGATAAGATGTGGAGATACCATTTTATTTATAAGATCAGTATTCAAGTATTTCACCTCACTTATATATCGCTGTTTAATACTTTGTGTTCAATCAAAAAAGCATGAGAAAACAATTAAACTTACAATCTTGACTAAATACATCTAAGTATATGGAGGCGTTGACTTCAACAGGTATTGAACTGATGCAGTTATCCAATGCAGTATTCATCTATAGAGCCTCCTTCTCGTTGATAATATATATAATATTATATCACATTCCGACAAGTATTTCAATAGTTTTCGCTAAATATATTAAAATTATCAAGCTTCACACCTCGCCCCTTAGCATAAGAAGCTCCATAGCAATTACTCGTTATTCCAATCACAAGAAGCAGGTCGGAGTTATCGATCATATGCTCATCTGCAAGTTCATAGCAGTTATCAGTGTATTGGTGTGAAATGATATCTACATTATCAGATTCAGCATGAATTTTGAAAAATCGATCACGATGCTCCTCGACCCAATTAGTAGACTGTTCCTCATAGGGCATAGCGATATTAAGCTCTATATCGTTGTACATAGCAAGCGCAGATATTATTTCTCCGCACCATAGCGGTACACCGTACTCACAGTTTATCCAGAAACTATCGTATCCCTTACAATAAAGCTCCCATATTTTTTCACGGAGTTTTGCTTTTATTTCGGGATATGGCAGTTCGTTTTCATTTTTACAGGCAATATTAAGCTCGTCGCCTGTTGATATTATTGTACAAGTCATTATTTTACCTCCACAGACTATATATAGTCTACAACAATTATACCACGTCACTTGCCAAAAGTCTATATATAGACTACATAATCTTTAAATTTAGCCTATACTTGTATTAAGACCATATATAGACGGAGGGCTTATGATTACAAGAGAGGCTGTAGCTGCACGTATAATTGAGCTATGCAAAGAAAAAGACATTACAATCAATGGAATCGCCAATTTATCAGCTATTCCACCTTCAACAGTAAAGAATATAATATATGGAGTTAGCAAAAATCCTGGGATTGTAACAATAAAAATGATTTGTGATGGCTTTGATATCACTCTGCCGGAATTCTTCGATTCCGAAATCTTTTATAATTTGGAGCAGGAAATCAAATAATAATACCACAAATGCCATTGGAACAGGTGGCATTTGTGGTATATTTTTTACATTTAAAGCTTGAAAATTACGCATAGGTATACTATAATAAAAGTATACGATAGAGGTGAGATGAAATGTTACAGTGCAGAACGCTTACAAGAGCAGAAATAATCGATACATATAATGTACATATGAAGAGCGATTTTCCTGAAGATGAGTTAAAACCTCTTGCAATGATACTAAAATCGTTGGATAGGGAGCAGTATATCTGTTACGGTGTGATCAGTGATGATGTTTTATGTGGATATGCTTATTTTGCAATTATAGCTGATAACAATAAGAAATACTATCTCCTCGATTATTTTGCTACTGTAAGAGAGATGAGAGGGAAAGGAATCGGTTCTGCATTTTTGAATATGCTTAATGAACATATGACGGATGTAGAAATGGTTATATGTGAAACTGAAAATCCAAAGGGAACTATTGGTGATGAATTTGACATCAGAAACCGGCGTATCGGATTCTATCTTAGGAATAAGTTTATTGATACAGGTGTTACTGTCTCAATTTTTGGAGTGGATTATATTCTGCTGGAACTTGATCTCGGTAATAAGCATACGAAAGATGAGATTAGGATATATTATTCTAAGCTGTATAGGAGCTTCCTTCCAGAGAAGCTATACAATAAGTTTGTGAAAATTTAATAGCTTATGCTGAAATCATACCACTTATGCCACTGGTGGTATTAGTGGTATGAAAACAGTTTTTAATCGTTATAACACAACGATATTTTTAAGTGATACAGATGATAGCGTTTTTATAAATGTTTTTTACAGAAGCTTGTTTTATTTCGTATTGTATGATATAATTTTAGTAATATCAGGAACAATACTCTTGTGATTCTATTGATTAGGAGTGAGAAAATGTCTGAAAGCCAGAATATAGAATGGAAAGAGTCATGGCGTGATGAATATCTTAAATGGATATGTGGCTTTGCAAACGCACAGGGCGGTAAAATATATATAGGTATGAATGATGACGGCGAGGTTGTCGGAGTAGAAAAGAGTAAAAAGCTGTTAGAAGATATTCCAAACAAAATAGTAAATGCTCTTGGAATAGTCGCAGATGTTAATTTGCATAATAAGGACGGAAAGGACTATATTGAGATAATTGTCAGTGCCAATCCTTATCCTGTCAGCTATCATGGTGAGTACCACTATAGATCGGGAAGCACAAAACAGCAGTTAGTCGGACCTGCACTTAATCAATTCTTATTGAAAAAGACAGGCATTACATGGGATAGTGTTCCGATAGACGGTATAAAGCCTGAAGACTTCAGACATGACAGCTTTGATATATTCAGAGAACAGGCTGAACGCAGTCAGCGTATGGATTTTAAAGCGTTAGGTGTGGACAATCCGCAGCTTCTCGATAATCTTAATCTTCTTAATAATGATATTCCTACAAGAGCAGCGATACTATTGTTTCATCATAAGCCTGAAAAGTGGATACCGGGTTCTTTTATAAAGATCGGATATTTTAAGTCTGATTCTGACATAGTGTATCAGGATGAAGTTCATGGATCACTAATCTCACAGGCAGACAATGTTATCGACCTTATATACCTGAAATACCTTAAGGGTATTATATCCTACGATAATATAACAAGAGTTGAGACATATCCGTATCCGAAGGAAGGCTTGAGAGAAGCAGTATTGAATGCCATTGCTCATAAGAATTACGCAACCCTTACGCCTATACAGATCAGGGTATACGATGATAAGATAATGATAGCCAATGATTGCGTATTCCCGGAGGACTGGACAGTCGAGAATCTTATGAAGCCCCACAAATCCAGACCATATAATCCGTTGATAGCAAGTACATTCTATCGTGCAGGATATATTGAATCATGGGGACGTGGAATTGAAAAGATAAAGGAATCATGTGAAGCATCAAAAAAACCGCAGCCGGAGTATCTTATTCATCATGAGGATTTTATGATCACATTCTTTGCAGGGAAGGCTACCCAAACTCCTACCCAAACTCCTACCCAAACTCCTACCCAAACTGATTTGTCGAAATTGGTTTTAGCAGTAATAAAGGAACATCCCGAGTATTCTCAAAAACAAATTGCAGACCAGCTTGGTTGGAAACTCGACCGAGTAAAGTATTACGTTAAAAAGCTAAAAGGCGAGAATAAGATAAGAAGAGTAGGTACAAGTCATAAGGGGTATTGGGAGATAATTATAGGAAGATAACGAAAAAATAAATCTTTTTGATGCCAGAGGCTATTAAGCTTTTTAAGAGAAAGGCGAGAATATATAATATTATTAGGCATTGTAACAATTTGCGTTGTTCTCAGAGTAAAAGGCGATATTTGCTCAGTTAACTATATTTGAAAAGTTAAATTGAATAGGAGTTTGTTATGGATTGGAGAGAATCAATTAAACATATACAGAAAGCACAAGATAATAATCAATTGGTCAAATTTGTTGGCGCAGGGGTTTCAAAGAATTCTAATCTTCCTACTTGGGGAGAACTTATTGAAAAGATCGCAAAAGAAGTTAACCATAAAAAGTGTGCAATTCCTTGTGATAATTGTAGAGAGATCGAATGTGTACAAAAGAAAATGTTTACACAAGATGAGTTTCTTCAGATTCCGGAGTACCTTTATGCAAAAGGAAAAAGAAAATATTATAAGTTCATTCAAGATAATTTGCAAAGTGCCAACAGACCAAATCCAATAGATGAAGAAATATTTAATATTTTGCCTCATCATATTATTACAACAAATTATGATAATTTGCTTGAAAGCTGTGAGAATCACAATTCCAAATTGTACTCTGTAGTTGCTAATGATAGCGATTTACTCTCCAAGTCAAATGAAAAGTATATTATTAAAATGCATGGTGATCTTCAGGAACCTGAGAAAATTGTTCTTAGAGAAAGCGACTATATTGAATACGAACAAAACAGACCGCTAATTAGCACGTATATACGTTCTTTATTGATAAACCATACCTTTGTTTTTATTGGTTATTCTCTTAATGATTACAATCTTAAGTTAATAATGGGATGGATTAATTATTATTCCAAAATCAATAAGGTTAAACAAAGACCATTTAATTTTTTGATTACGAATAGTATTAAAGATAAAAATGAGATAAAACGATTAGAGAAGCAAGGAATATATTCTATTGATTTATTAGATATTCCTGATAAGGTTATAGAAAAAGCAAATGTACCATCAGTATTAACTTATGATATTGCAAAGAGGTTATACACATACTTAAAATGTATTACTAATTATGAGTTGTTCTACAATGGGATGAGTTTGGTTAAGGTTTTAAAGGAAAAATATGATCTTTTAAAATCATATAGAATAATATCAATTGAAGATTTGTTGAATGTTCATAGTTGGGGGAGAAGTGAATTAGAATCAAGAGATTTGATTGTTTATGATGAGTCATCGTATAAGATATTAGTCAATGCAGTAGAAACAAGTATTGATGTGCGTAATACTTTTCAAAAAACTTATATTAACAGAATTGTATATGGCGATGGCTACATGAAAACATTTTATGATATATCTCATACAAATGTGTTATTTGATGAGGAATTTGAATTATACTTAAGCTGTAATTATGTTCAGCTTATTGGAAAAATAACAAATAGTTCTGATGTCGCAAAAAAGATTTATTATTATTGTTGGTTTGACAAGGACAGAACAGAGGTTGAAACTTTATGTAATGAACTTGAAAAAACTATTGATTATGCAGATTATGTTGATATTCTTTTATTTAAAATGAGATCTTTTTTTGCAATTCATTCTTTTTTTAATTATCAAATGGAAAAAAGAAACGAACTAAAGTATATGTTAAGTAATACTCCTACTGGTTATATAAAAGCAACCGCTTTTTTAAAAAAGCTATTTGAATCAATGTCTGATGATTTAAGAAAAATGGACGAGTTATTAGAAAAGCAGAATGGGCGTTATTCAGTTAATAAGAATACGACTTATTCTGGTCATGCATTCTCAATTTTGTGGAAAATACAATCATATGTATATAACTACTATTTTTTCTTTAAATTAAACAATTTGCCTATTGATAGATTTTCAGATCCACAAATCTATTTTAAAAGTTATATTAAGGCGATATTATGTACTTATTCACCAGCTACAGAAATCCAAACTATAAGCGCATTGGGGGCTACTCATAGAGAGCACTATCCAATTAACAAGTTCGATTTAGATATAATTATAAAGTATTGTGCTCCAAAATCGTTGAAGCAATGGATTAAGGAGTATTCAGTTCAGCTGATTGAGCAAGATGGAAATCTAAATTTAGTTGAAAAGTTTATTAATCTTTGTGAGTGGTGTGTTGATGTAAAAGAAAGGAAATGGCTTAATCAGTTAGAGTGCCTTCTGACTATTATTAATTTGACTATTCTTTCGCAGGATGAAGAAAAAGCAATTTTTGAATCGATTGTTTATATATGTGAAAAAGTGTTTAATTCAAATCCAGCATATGCATTGGAATTATTTGGCATCTATTATGAGTTCGTCTTGAATTATAAAGATGAGAACGCTTCAATACTATATGATAAATTAGTTTGGCTTCTTACTTGTTCAAAGTCATCTATATTAATAAGAGAAAGATGTACAACAAAAATACATACACTGATAGAGCGGATTTCTAAATCTATTTCGGATGAAATGAAGAAGAAGATACTTTCCTTTATATTATCAATAGAGGATAAAAAAGAGAAAACTGATAGAATTTGTATAGCTTATCAAATATTTCCGAATAATACATTTAATGAAATAATAGAGAATAGTATTGATTCAATGGAATTTATTGATATTTTTCAGATGATAATGGACAACCATATTTCGTTATCAGATAGTATAAAAAAACGGGCTTTAAGTGAAATATCAAATAATATCAAAATAAATGTGCCTGGCGTATTTATCTCAAACAATACTGGCTATTATATACATTTAATTAACTATTGTATAATTATGCACCTTATTGATTTAGATTTCGATATAAAACAATTGGAGCAATATAAGGATTATTCAGACTTTGTATCATTTATTTTAGAGCCAAAATCTTTTGATTATTCAAAAGTTGATATTGATGATTATATGTGGCAAAATTTAGTTTACTCAAAAAAATACCAGCATTACTTTATCGAGCATAAAGATGAAATAATAAATGATAAATTGAAACGAGTGTTTGAATTAGGAATAGATAATCGTGATCAGCAAAAGATTGTATACGGAATTTTAATGGATGATGATGATTTAAGAAAATTTTGAATATGTAGCAGTCAACTTAATTCAATCATAAAAATCTCGCTTATACCACCTGCATTAGAGGTATAAGTAGCGTGATTCGGTAAAAATGTTTTTTATAAAACATACCACTAATACCACTTAGAAAAATATCAAAAGATTGTTGCCAAAAGTACATCACCTTTATCACTCAGAAAAGTGAAAAATGATTTGCAAAAAACTTACCACTAACGCCACACTTAAAGGAGCAGTTTTTCAGTGAAGAACGCTTCAAAAATTGTACTCGTCGGCCATCACGTCGTCACCTCGTCGGCGAATGTGATTTATAAGTGATACTTTTGCCCTATATTACGTCATTTCTGCGGTTGCGTTATAACTGCTCATAACCCGAAGGTCGTTGGTTCAAATCCAGCCGCCGCAACCAGAAACCCTCGTAAACACGTTGTTTTACGAGGGTTATTTTTTTGTATATAAAATTCTACCCCAGTTTTACCCCAAAACTTAATATATAATTGGGGTAAAAATAAATAGGCTCATGCATACTGTGTGTGAGATTAGTAAGAAAAGTACAACGTGGATGCAAAAGATGGTGAGGTTCTGGAATTCAGTTCTGAACATAATTAATAATATATGTATATACCGCACCGACTGCCACAACTGCACGGGCTTTTTGCCGCACCTTGCCGCTGACTGCCCACGGAAAGTGCTAGGTAAAAAGAGCCTGTCTGATATGGAATCAAACAGGCTCTTATCAGATATTGCTCTTACTGTCTGGAGCAAGAGTCGAGCTTAATCAGATTTCTAGATAGTCTCTCCTCAAACCATAAACATTCGCCGAAATATCGACAAAAGTTCCCTAATGTGATATAATAGAAGTGCAAGGGAAAATACGAAAAATGATGAAAAAGCTTGCACTTCGGAGGATGTTAT
>JAFXEJ010000081.1 GCA_017513795.1 Ruminococcus sp. | reverse complement strand
TTCGTGTTCCTGCAATATTTGGACCGCAGGTACAAATTTGCAAACGCATTTAATTCTTCAAAAATGCGTTTTCCATCTCCTTCATCTGTATACACCCCTTTTGTATGTGTAATCTTACATATTATTTTTTCTTGCGTCAACTTTGTACAAGGTAACGTTGCACAGGTTTTAGTTTTTTCTGTTTTTGTGCAAATCGAAGTACTCATTTTGTTAAAATCAAGCATAAAAACAGCAGGAACCCGTTCACCGCCTTCCATCAGCTCCGTCGTGCTGTATGTTTTCATAATCGCCTTTTGTCTACATATTGACTAAAAAATCAACGTCGTTAAAATCGAGCCCTACTGCACCAAGAAACGCTTCGGCTTCGCCCATCGTGATCGTGCTCGGATCGTTTTCACGTCTCTTGTAAGTCTGATACGTCATTTTAAGAATTTTCGCCATCTCCTTCCCCCTATAGCCAGCCATTAGTCTCGCCTCTTTAACTGTCAGCTTTTCGCCTGACTGCTTTTTCTCGCTTGCCTTGATGATTGACTGAATATCTGTTTGTCTCATTTCGTTCTCCTTTCGTTTTAACCGATATATTTGATTCCGTATATCTCAATTACTTTGTATGCTTTGCGAACCTTCAGAATCGCTTCTGTTTTGTTATTTGCGTTTACAGTCACGCTCTCCAAGAATCCGCCTGTCGTGTAAAATCTTATACGCCACCAATACATTGTTTAATCTCCTTTCTTTGGAGAGGGCTTTTCAGCCCTCGTCCGATATCTTCTCGACTTTGCATCTTGTCAAAGCCGTCTGCTTCTCGTCGTTGTATTCGCTATGCTCTTTGATCGTACCCCTGAGCTTGACCTTGTCGCCGTCTACGATTCCGACCAGCGATGTCGAGCTCGTTTTCCAGATCAGAGCGTTTCCGTCGATGTCTCTGAATGTGTGAATGTAGATCGTCTGCTCCATCCATCCGATATGAGCTGTATAGTATGCTCTGTGATCGTATGTCGCTTCGATGTCGAGCTTCTCGCCGACGTTCCCGACGTGCTGGCTCTTTGCTTTCTGCTCCCTGATCCTCGCCTTCTCCTGTTCCTCTGCGAGCCGTCTGGTTTCCTCTCGAGCTTCACGCTCTTTGCGGAGCTCTTCGTTTTTTGCAATCTCTTTCTCAAGCCTTGCCAGTCTCTTTGCGTCGAGCTTCGCCTGATACTCGGGCGTCCTCTCTATCCATTTCTTATAGACTCGCCCAGTCCCACCGCACTTATAACAAGTATAGCCCGTATACTCCCAAGCATCCGAGCCACCCCGTCCGCCACATCTGTCGCACGTGACCATGCCTTCGTAATGCTTGCTCCCATTCCTGTCGATCTTGATGAGCGTCTTCGTCTCCGTCATTGTTTAATCCCCCTCGGGCGTCAGCCCTATGTAATACTTCTCTATCATTATACTATTCGCGTCGACTTTTTGTCTACATATTTTTGCACTAATATTTGTTTTTTTTGATTTTAGTAAATATAATTGAATACTCATGTCTACATTTGTTATAATTACGAATAGTTAAAAGACACTTTATGAAGGAGGAATTAAATAATGACATTTGCTGAAAAGCTCAAAATGTATAGGGAGCGTCTTAATATATCACGTTCAGAACTCGGGCGTCGTATCGGTTTATCTCGTTCGATTATATCTCGCTGGGAATTGGGAGAACGACAGCCGAAAATAAAACAGCTTGATAAACTGGCTCGCTATTTCGACGTTGATATCAAGGATTTGTTTGATGACGACTCAATTATCTATTCGTTCCGCAAACAGCCCATCGAGGACTTGCAAACAGCTTTTGACAAGCTGAACGACGAAGGACGAGAAGCTCTGCTGTCTGTCGCTTATAGCTTCCTTTATAATCCGAAATATAAACGCCCTGACGCCGACGACGTGTCGACTCGTGAAGCGTCGCTTTATGACGGAGCGAAGGATCTGAAACCCCTTGAAGATATGACGCCTGAAGAAATACTGGAGCTTGCTGAAGATGAAAAAGAGAGCTGACGGCAGATATCAGAAAAGCGTGACCATCGGGATCGCTGACGATGGAAAGCTCATCCGTAAACTGGTATATGCTAAAACTCAGAAAGAGCTTCTTGACAAGGAGCTCGCCTTAAAAGGGCTGATATCGAACGGGATCATAATCAAAGACGATATGAGCTTCGGCGAAGCTGTCTCTATATTTTTGAAAGAAAAGGAGAAATATAAAGAGAACACGCAGAAATCATACAAGAACTCCGTCGCAAAGCTGAAACCGTTATATCCGTCTCCTGTGTCGAAGCTGAAAGCCGTCCATCTGCGTCAGATCCTTCAGCAGATCGAGAGCCCGTCCGTCGCTCGGAAAGTCTGCCAGACTGCAAAAGCTGTCATGCAGATGCTCCTCGAGGATGACGTCATCTCGAAGAACCCGTTCATGTCTGTACCGACCCCGAAAGACCAGCAGAAGACGATCAGACGAGCTCTGACGGAAGATGAGCAGAAGCTGATATATTCAGCCCCTACGACAAAAGAAAAAGTCATGACTCTGCTGATGCTGTGTTGTGGGCTTCGTATCTCAGAAGCGTTCGCTGTCTCTCTGCGTGATATCGATTTTGAAAAACGTATAGTAAACGTCAGCAAACAGTCGCCGAGCTTCGGAGAGTACATCGCCCCGAAGTCGAAGACGTCTGTCAGGGCTGTTCCAGTCCCGTCCTTTGTGTTGACTGAGATCAAAAAGCTGAACAGCCTGACGCTTGCCCCGTTCTTTTCGTCTCAGACCGAGAGAAACGAGCTGATGCATAAATACTTCTGCTCTTTAGGGCTTCCGCCTGAGATCACTTCCCATTATCTTCGTCATACCTATGCGACGCTTCTCTATGAATCAGGAGTCGACGTCCTGACAGCAAAGTCATATCTCGGACACGCTTCGATCCAGATGACAATGGACGTATATACCCATCTTTCCGATCAAAAAAAGATAAGCGAAAGCTCAAAGCTCGACGCTTATCTCCTGACTAAAATCGACTGATTTTTTAAGCTGACTCCTGACTAAATTTTGACTAACTTTTGACTAAATTTGACTAAAAATGACTACACCTGAAACGCCCTTTAAAGAACCGATAAAGACCTCAAAAATGCCGTTCTATTGCGGAAAAATCGGAATAAATGCCCGAGACTTCGTTCTTCTGGGAAATATTTCCGAGAAATATAAGAAATGCCTTTAGAACGGCAATAATACAGCTTTTTGACTAACTTTTGACTAAATCTTAAAAAGCTGACTATAAAAAAAGAAGGGAGCCCGAAGCTCCCTTTCTTTGTGCCTGTTATTTTAAAATGACCGCCATGACCATCGACACGACAGCTCCGAGTATAGCTGATGCGACGCATGACCAGACAGTCCGATATTTGAATTTTGACTGGTCTTCGATGGCGTCGATTCTCTTCTCCTGAGATGTCAATTCGATTGTCATCCGTTCGACTGACATCGCCAGCCGTTGAACTGATTCCGTTAATTGTTTGACTTCCTGTGTCTCTTTAAATAGCGTCTTTATCTGCTCGCCGTGTTGAGCGAGCGTGACTTCGATATCGCTCATAATCATCACTCCTTATTTTATCCATGATACGGAAAACGGGAACCACATACTGCTCGTTCCCTGAGTATATACGCCGTTTGCGTTTCCGACGTCTCTCAGCCTTTCGAGATGAATCTTCCCGTCTGTCTTTACCCTGAGAAAGAAGAAGGACGTCCCTGATCCCTGACATAAAGCAAAGACTGTCTCTGACGGATAGAACTCAGCGTCGTCTATCTGTCCCACGTCCACGCCTGTGGCGTCGAGCGTGACGTTTCCTGTTGGATTAATGACGCCGTTCAGATAACACGTCTGTCCCTGTCTTTTGACGACTGGCGTCGCTCCGCTGTAAACTTCCCAGCCTGACGAGAGCGTGACGCTTCCGTCATTATAATCGAGATCATATCCGTTGTTCCACAGCGAGTCGTTCGAGCTCGGGAAACAATTTATCCCGACTGCCGTCTTTAGTCTGTCGAAGAAGATCAAAGGCATACCTCTCTGAATGACGGCGTTGTATGTCGTCGTTCCGCCGAGAGCGTCTGTCAGAATGATCTGGACTTCCCACGCATATTGATTGTCAGCGGTGAATGTCGACTGAACACTATCCTGAAGCGTCCCTGTGATCGTCCACGTCTCCGTTCCCTGAATCCTCGCCTGATACGTTATCGTGATCGTATTCTTTCCGTCTATCGAGGAGTATGTGACATCGACTGTGATATCTGTCTCGCTGTAGAAGTTATTTTGTCTGTTAAGCGAAATGATCGCCGACGGGAGCACCCAGCCGAGCATCGTGACTGTGACGGATGCTGTCGCTGTGAATCCTCTGCTGTCTGTGACTGTACACACCGCAGTCACATTTTGCCCTGAATCGATGACGGCGTTTCCGCCGATGTAATTGCTCCCAGACTTAGAAAGCGTGTATGTCTGATTATTTACTGCGACCTTAACACTTGAGATCGTCGCCGAATAATTCCCCGAGACTCCTGTCGCCGTGTATCTGACTGTCGAGCGATTCTGAACTATGTTCTGATCGTTCTGCGTGATCGCTGTGACTGTGCTGTTCGTGTCAGCATACGTCAAAGACCCTATCGACGGCTTGCAGACTGAAGCGTTCGCTGAGAACGTCCCATGTACCGATGACGTTATCGTATGCCCTTCATACGTCGTTTTAACGTAATACTGCCCGTTTTTAGCTGACGGGATCGAAGCGTAAAGACTCGAGACTGTTCCTGACCCGTTAAAGCCGTTGTATGACGTTCCGTTCGTCGTCCATGTCACGTATGATATTTCCTGACCATTTGCCAGCAGACTGAAGCTGAACGTCCTTCCGAGCGGATTGTAGAACGTGACTTTGACAGCGTTCCCGATAGTGAAGTCTGGCGTGACTGTCGCATATGGATAATTATATGTCGCCACGCTTGACGCCGAGCTGTCTGTCGTGAGCTGGGAGCTCTTATTTCTGACTTGCGTCTTTATCTGATAAGTCGTGTTAACTGTCAGCCCCGAGATCGTATAAGAGCCTGTCATCGAATTGACCGCACCGACATTCACCCAGCTCGACCCGTTGTTGATAGAATATTTGACATAGTCGACGACGCTATCTGAAGTCCATGTCATCGTGATCGACGTCTCTGTCTTGCTCTGTACTGTCTGCGTGACTGTCGCATACTGCGGAATCGTCGGGAGCGTGACTGTCGCTGAAGCTGAACCGCCCGTGATGTATTTTCCGACATAAGCCGATATATCGAACGCTCCAGCCAGCCTGATCGACTTTGTGCCGTTGACTTCATGACTTACTGTGAACGTGTGATCGGCGAACTTATTAAGATGATAATCTTCGTATGTGAACGTCGTCGACAGATAATACTTCGTCGAAGATGACGCCCCAGCCTGAACATATCCATATTGACGAGCTGTTCCCGTCTGCTGTGTCGAGCTGGATATCGTCGCCTGAGAATAAAGTATGACCCTGACTGTCGACTGATTGTTTGCGATGCTCTGACTCAGGACTTTATACTCGAGCCATGTGTTGACCTTTGACCCGTTTGACCCCGTTGTCGAGCCGTTTATTATCGTATATCCCGAATTGACGGGCGTCGTCCTTGCCATCTATCTCACCTCATGCAACAAAAGAACCATTTATCATATTGTTGTGGGATATGCTTGCCGTTCCGCTAATAGCTGTTGTGACATTTACAAATCTATTATCATGGACATAATACGTAGCACCGCTACTCCCTATTCCTATATCACAGCCATTGAAAGTATTGTCATAAATATCGATGTCTGACATATTGCTGACAAAATTTAAAGCACCTCTGGAAGATGTTAATCCATCAAATATACAATCATGTACCCTGACAAATTTATGAGCCATGTTTGAATGATTGCCTATTGCTGGGACGACTGTGCTGTCATGAAAAATACAACCATGAATGTCTATATACTCGGACACAGTATTATCAATTTTTACATTGCTCCACGGATAATATGATGATGATCCAGCTCCATCAATTTGTAGCATCTCGCCATTCTGTCCTGTTTTTCTTGATCCTTCAAACTCACAATTTATGACTTTAACATTATACGAGGAATTGATTTCTAAATTATGCCAATTCCCATATGCGTTTTTAAACACACAGCGTTCAAAAATAATGTTTTTTGCGTGTGATATTCCCACCAGCGTGTTGTTTGTGGTATATGTTCCGCCGTCAAATGTAGCACCATAAATTAAACAATCATGAACCCCGTCATATTCTCCCCATGTACTTTCGCTATATGTCCTTAATAAATTATCAATAGAAGCACCTTGTAAAATAACCGCCCCAATCTCAAACCATAGCGTCTGATTACTATAAAATAAAAGAGCATTGTTTACTTTATATGTGCCTTTAGGAAAGATAATC
>JAFXEJ010000080.1 GCA_017513795.1 Ruminococcus sp. | reverse complement strand
GCCTTTTCAAGCAGAAGCATGCAAAGTCTTGACTGTCCTATTCCTCCGCCGATAGTAAGCGGAAGTGTACCGTCTGCGATCATCTGATGATACTTGTACTTCATTCTGTCCTCAGCACCGCATTCCTTGAGCTGACGTGCGAGTGATTCAGAATCAACACGGATTCCCATTGAGGAAATCTCAAGTGCGTTGTCAAGAATATCGTTCCAGATGAGTATATCACCGTTCAGAGTCCAGTCGTCATAGTCAGGAGCTCTGCCGCCGTGTTTTTCACCGCTTGCAAGCTTTCCTCCGATCTGCATAATGAAAACTGTCTTGTGTTCCTTTGTGATAAGACGTTCTCTTTCCTGATAAGGCTTATCAGTATACATATCCTCCAGCTCCTGCGCTGTGATAAAGAACACCTCATCAGTGATTTTTCTTTCAAGCACGGGGTATCTGTGACTTACCTTTCTCTTTGTATAAACAACAGCCTTGACAATATTTTTTACAGTATCTTTAAGATATTCAAGGGTACGGTTTTCCTTGGTGATAACCTTTTCCCAATCCCACTGATCGACAAAAACAGAATGTGTATTGTCGGTATCGTCATCACGGCGAATAGCGTTCATATCGGTATAGATACCCTCTCCCGGCTCATAGCCGTAGCGGTAAAGCGCAGTTCTTTTCCACTTTGCAAGCGACTGAACAACTTCTGCTTCTGTACCAATTTCCTTTATATCAAATTCAACCTTGCGTTCAACGCCGTTAAGATCATCATTGATATCGCTTCCCTTTCTGACAAGCAGCGGTGCAGATACACGGTCAAGTGTAAGAACTATTGACAATGCCTGCTGAAAAATATCCTTGATATATTTTATTGCATGCTGTGTTTCTCTTATTGTGAGAGCCGTTTTATAGCCCTCAGGGATATACAGCGATCTGGACATATATATCATTCCTTTACTCGAAAATTCAAATTGCAGGGAAGATTATTCTGCACGGGTATATGTCTGAACAACTCCGTCCGGATCTGTTACAGTCAGATCATCTCCGTCAAACTCAACTTTAGATACTTCTTCCTCGCCGTCAGTATCAACAACAGTAACTGTTCCTGCTTCTTTATCATAAGTGTACTCGTTGGACTGAGAAATTACCATATATGAAACGCCTTCTTCAACAAATTCAAAGTACATTTCCGGACCTTCCATAAGTTCTGCCATTTCTGAGTTTATATATTTTCCGTACATATTATCCTCGTCAGCATCGCCGATACGCTCATATGAAGCAACTTTTTCACCTTCAATAAGAAGTGTGAGAACTTCACCGTCGTATTCAACATCGCACTCCTGACCGCTGAGATTAAATCCGTCATCAGTAAGATACATAAGCTCAGATGCGTCAACAGAAGCATTGATTGTCATATTCTTTTCATCGAAAACGATCTCTGCTTCTTCCATAACCATGCCGCCGCCGAGATCTTCCTTCATTTCTTCAAGAGTCTCACCGGTGGGAACCCATGTACCGATAATTCCTTCTTCAGCCTTCTTTGTTGACTTCTTATCATCCTTCTCGGATGAGCTGTCCTTGCTTCCGCATGAAACGAGAGCTCCTGCTGCCAGTACAAGTACTGAAACTAATGATAACGCCTTTTTCATAATAAAAATCCTTTCTTTTCTTGGGTGATAACGCACAGAACCTGCACGTTTCGCCTTAAATATTACAGATTATTCTACAAGATTATCTTATAGAACCAACTAATCTGGGGTAAAGAATAACGTCACGGATATTTGACATACCTGTTGTATACATGATAAGTCTCTCGAATCCGAGACCAAATCCGCCGTGAGGAACTGAGCCGTATTTTCTCAGGTCAAGATAGTCGCTGTAAAGGCTGAGGTTCATGCCTCTTTCCTCCATTGCAGCAACAAGCTTGTCGTAATCTGCTTCTCTTTCGCTTCCGCCGATGATTTCGCCAACGCCGGGTACAAGAAGATCAACAGCGGCAACAGTCTTGCCATCAGCATTCTGCTTCATGTAGAACGACTTTATCTCCTTGGGGTAATCTGTTACGAATACAGCCTTTTTGAATACCTTCTCAGAGATGTATCTCTCGTGCTCTGTCTGGAGATCGCAGCCCCATTCTACGGGATATACGAAATCCTCGCCTGATTCCTGAAGAAGCTTTATAGCTTCTGTGTAGGTAACTCTGCCGAAATCGTGGGAAATAAGATCTTCAAGACGAGCCTTGAGTCCCTTTTCAAAGTGAGCATCAAAGAATGCAATTTCATCAGGACAAGTATCAAGAAGCTCTCTGATAACGAACTTTATCATTCCCTCAGCAATCTCGATAACGTCGTCAAGTTCTGCAAAAGCAACCTCCGGCTCGATATGCCAGAATTCAGCAAGGTGCTTGGGAGTATTGCTGTTCTCAGCACGGAAGCTCGGTCCGAAAGTATATATCTTACCCATAGCCATAGCAGCAACCTCGCCTTCAAGCTGTCCGGAAACAGAAAGTCCGGCACGCTTGCCGAAGAAGTCGTTTGCATAATATTCTTCCTCGCTCTTGAATTCAGTTGTATAGCCGTTTGTAGTTACCTGGAACATCTCTCCTGCGCCCTCGCAGTCGCTTCCGGTAATAAGAGGTGTATTGATATAAACATAGTTGTTGCTCTGGAAATACTTGTGAAGTGCAGCCGCAAGTACAGAACGGACACGCCATACAGCGTTGAATGTGTTTGTTCTTCCTCTGAGGTGAGGCATAGAACGGAGGAATTCCAGAGTATGACCTTTCTTCTGGAGAGGATAATCAGTAGGACAATCGCCGAGAAGCTGGATATTATCCGGTGTAGTATTGATCTCAACAGTATTGTTTCTGCCCTCAACAGCAGTTCCTGTAACCTTTACAGCCATACCTACACGAGGCTCCTTGAAATCAGCTGCGCCGTCCTTTTCGATAACCACCTGAATATTCTTGAGAGATGTACCGTCATTGAGCTCTGCAAAGGCAACGCTCTTTGAGTTTCTGGATGTACGAACCCAGCCGCAGATTGTTACTTCACTGCCGATGAATTCCTCTTTCGAGGTGATTATTTTTTTGATATCAGTATGTTTCATAAAAATCGTTCCTTTCATAATTATGATTTCAGGACGGATAATATATTTTCCGGCTAACTGCCGGAGTAAAAATTAAAACTCCCGCCCTGTATATTTTACAGGACGGGAGCGTAAAACTTCCGTGGTACCACCTGAATTACCGCATTGCGGTCACTCTTGTCTGCGTTAACGTACAGAAAACGTCGCCCCTACTAAGCCAAATATGCCGGAAAAATACATCCGCAGACACAGCTGCTTTTCGGTTTGATGCTCGGGAGTGTTATTCATGCTGACTCTTGTATACGGCTCACACCTTATCCGTACTCTCTGCGACAGAATTTCCGCACTACTTCTCTCCGTCATGGCATTTGATAATAATATATTGTATCACTTTTGTGCACGGATGTCAAGAGCTAAACAGAATTTTTTTCGATATCCGGTATGCAATCAGATAAAAAGCATACTTATACCGTACTCACGGGCATAGCTTTCCGCACGTTTACGGTTGACTTGCTTCAGAATTCTGATAACGTGACGTCTGCCCTTCTTGACTTCGTCCATTGAAACATTATCATTATCAAATTCAATTATATGTACGTTAAAAAGATTCTCGCAGCCGCAGAAAGCATCTTCCTTAATATCTTTGGTGTGATAGCTGACTTTAAGATCAGTGAGGTTCTGGCAGCCGTAGAAAGCCCAGTTGCCTACAGTTTTCACTGTTGCCGGAATGGTGATTTCCTCCAGTGAGCGGCACCATGAGAAGGCACTTTCTCCGATGGTCACAACTGAATTCGAAATAATCACCTTTTTGAGATTATAACACTCAGAAAATGCCGAGAAACCGATAGCTTCAACAGAGCCTGAGATAACTACCTTTCTGAGACGGCGGCATGAGAAGAAGCAGAGATCGCTTATTCTCTGCATATAGGCAGGAAGAAGAAGTTTTTCGATAGAACTGCATCTTCCGAAAGCGCCCTTGCCGATAACTTTGAGCGACGGTGGGAAATTAAGCTCTTTAAGACGCTGACATTTCAGAAAAGCATTTTCGCCGATGGATTCAAGATTATTGGAGAAAACGATTTCCTCCAGAGCGAAACAGTGACAGAAAGCAAATTTTTCAATTCTCTTTACGCTGTCTGAAATAACAACTTTTTTCAGTGTTTCGTTTCCTCTGAAAGCATATCTTCCGATAGTTGTGATAGTATCGGGAATTATTATAGCACTTGTAGTTCCGATGTATTTTACAAGTGTTCCGGTTTTCTTGTTGATGAACATATTGTGGACATCGTCGATAACAACATCCTCGTCCTTGATAAGCTCGTCAAGTTCATCCTCGCCTACAGATTCAAGAATTTTTGAACGCTTAGACAATTTTTCCGACTTTTTCACCTCAGCCTTGGAAGCTTCCCGCTTCTTTTCATTCGATTTCTTAACCTCAGTCATTGGAATTTCGGATTTCTTTTCGGGAACCCTCAATTCCTCTGCCCTTGGACGCTCAGGCTTATTATCCGTCATTTTTATTGGTACAGCATCAATGATTTCCGGCATTGTTTCTGCTGGTTTCTTCTCATCTTTCTTAGGAGGCAGCGGAAGAACTTCGACCTTATTTATTTCCTCAGCCTTGGGAGTTTCCGGTTTCTTTTCGGGAGCTTTCTTCTCCTCAGCCTTGGGAGTTTCCGGTTTCTTTTCGGGAGCCTTCTTTTCCTCAGCCTTTGGAGTTTCCGGCTTCTTTTCGGGAGCTTTCTTCTCCTCAGCCTTGGGAGTTTCCGGCTTCTTTTCGGAAGCCTTCTTCTCCTCAGCCTTTGGAGTTTCCGGCTTCTTTTCGGGAACTTTCTTCTCCTCAGCCTTTGGAGTTTCCGGCTTCTTTTCGGG
>JAFXEJ010000079.1 GCA_017513795.1 Ruminococcus sp. | reverse complement strand
CTTCCGTTTGACAACTACGATATATGCAGTCTTTTTGCCAATCTATATGACAACGCAGTTGAAGCCTGTCAGAAGATTGAAGAAAATAAAGAACGTCGTATTACAATGAGAAGCAGTATCAAAAATGATTATTTTGTACTTAAAATCGTTAATACCTGTATAGAAATGCCGGAAATAAAATCCGGAAAAATCAAGTCCGATAAGAATTCAGACGAGCACGAATACGGAACAAAAATCATTGACAGCATAACAAAAAAATACAACGGAACCTTTACACTGCGCTTTAAAGATAACCTCATGACTGCTATTGCAGCACTAAAAATCGAATAAATAAAAGGTCACCGGAGAGCATTTCATTCAATCCTGGTGACCTTTATTTTTTATTTTACAATAATCTTTCTGAATGCTTTCTTGCCCTTGCGGATGATAGTTTCGCCCTCAAGCTTTATCTGAGCCTTGGCATCAGAGATTTTTTCATCATTTACAGTAATACCGCCCTGCTGAACAAGACGTCTTGCTTCTGAAACAGACGGTGCAAGTCCGGATTTTACGAGAAGATTAAGAAGTCCCATAGCTCCGTCAGTAAGTTCTGCTGAATCAATTTCAGTAGTAGGCATATTTGCGTCTGAACCGCTTCCGCCAAAGAGAGCCTTTGCAGCAGCCTTTGCCTTTTCAGCTTCCTCCTCACCGTGAACAAGCTTAGTAAGCTCGTAAGCAAGAAGCTCCTTTGCAGCGTTAAACTGTGCACCTTCCATGTGCTGTTCCATTTCCTCGATTTCTTCAACAGGAACGAATGTCAGCATCTTGAGGCACTTGATAACATCAGCGTCAGCAACATTTCTCCAGTACTGGAAGAACTCATAAGGAGTTGTCTTCTCAGGATCAAGCCACACAGCACCCTTTTCAGTTTTTCCCATCTTCTTGCCCTCAGAATTAAGAAGGAGAGTGATAGTCATAGCATATGCATCCTTGCCGAGCTTACGACGGATAAGTTCCGTACCGCCGAGCATATTTGCCCACTGGTCGTCGCCGCCGAACTGCATATTACAGCCGTACTTTGTGTAAAGCTCCATAAAGTCGTAGCTCTGCATAATCATGTAGTTGAATTCAAGGAAAGTAAGACCTCTTTCCATTCTCTGCTTGTAGCATTCATGGCTGAGCATACGGTTTACACTGAAATGAGCTCCGACATCACGGAGAAGCTCAACATAATTGAGATTCATAAGCCAGTCAGCATTGTTTACAACGATAGCCTTGTCCTCAGAAAAGTCGATAAAACGGCTCATCTGCTTTTTAAAGCAGTCAACGTTGTGCTGAATTGTCTCAGGAGTCATCATTTTTCTCATATCTGTCTTGCCAGAAGGATCGCCGATCATGGCGGTACCGCCGCCGATAAGAACAATAGGCTTGTTTCCAGCCATCTGAAGACGCTTCATAAGACAGAGTGCCATGAAATGACCTACATGAAGGCTGTCAGCAGTCGGATCGAAACCGATATAGAATGTAGCCTTTCCGGCGTTGATAAGTTCCTCAATCTCTTTTTCATCGGTCAGCTGTGCAAGCAGACCTCTGCGTCTGAGTTCTTCAAAAGTTGTCATAATATTTATTCTCCTTTATTAATTGTATCTTTATATTAATCCACTTAACATGGAATAAATCCTAATTCAGATAAGAAAGATTTTCATACAAATTGCCTAATATACTCATGATCTCAATACAGGCATCTTCTAATTTACCAGAATCCTCGTCAGAAATGTATCTGTTTCCGCCAGCAATATATTCAATAAGATTTACAACAGAAAGCAATCCCAATGTGGATAAATGATGATTTTCTTTCCAGATAACAACAAGTTTTTTAAGTATATTTTTTATTTCAATGTACTTTTTATCATCAAAATAATTTTTACATCTTAAAGAAACTAATAAACCATCTTCATTAACAACAAGATCATGAAGTTTTTCAGTAAGTTCTTTTTCCATTTTTTCTCCTAAAAAAACGACAGCTGCGTATCTACATAAGCACGCTTGTAAGCAGCTATAATGCTTTTCATTTCGTAGAGGATGCCGAATCTATCACATTCACCCTTGAAAACTTTCCATAGCTTGCGAAAATCCGGACTTACACATTCGTAATTATCGCCGAACTGCCTTATATATCGCTGACGCAGTCCGCTGTCAGGAAAACGCTTGTCAAGTTCATCCAAAAAGAACTCACGCTGATTTGCTCTGAGTGTTACACCAAAGAACGGATATATGCATTTTACTCCGGCATCGTGAGCAAGTCTGACAATAGAACGGACATTTTCTTCTGTATCTTCGATGAATGGAAGTACAGGCATCATTGTTATTCCGGTAAAAAGTCCCGAATCAGACAGTTTTGCAAGAGCCTCGAAACGTTCTGAGGAAAGCGAAACATCCGGTTCAAGAATACGGGAAAGATTATCATCTGCTGTGGTAACTGTCATCTTGCAGAGAACAGGAGAGTGTTCTGCAATTTCCCGATAAATATCAGCATCACGGGTTATGAGACTGCTTTTCGTTATGACGGTGACACCAAAGTTATATGCGCTTATGAGTTCAAGCGCATGGCGAGTAAGCAGTTCTGTTTTTTCAAACGGATTGTACGGATCACTCATTGCACCGGTTCCGATAATGCCGGATTTTACTTTTCTCCTGAGCTCATCACGAAGAATTTCAAGAGCATTTTCCTTAGCGCCGACAACATCAAAATCCTCCACATGATAGCAGTCACTACGGCTGTCACAGTAGATACATCCATGGCAACAGCCACGGTAAAGATTCATGTTGTAGTCGTTACCAAACCAATCGTTTGTCTTATTTTTTTGCAGAATAGTCTTTGCCGGGATCATTTTCATAATTATCACCGCTCACCATCATAATTACTAATTATACCACCAAAGGCAATTATTGTCAATCATTTTATGGTAAATAGAAAAAAACATAAAAAACAATGACTAAATTAATAAATTCCGATTTTCTATTGTAAAAATACAAAAAATGTGGTATTATATATGTATTAAATTGAAATAAAGGAGAATATTGTGAAAAGACTTCTTATTATAATAGGAAAAATAATCGTGAAGCTTCTGCGTCTTCTGAAACGCAATGCCGGAAATCTTCCGGGAATTGTACTCTGGCATTTATCCGGCCATAAGGCTGTATCAATGTTCAAGGTAGACTGCCCGATCATTGCAATTACAGGAACAAACGGCAAAACTTCAGTAACAAACTGTATCGCTCAGCTTTTTGAAGGCAGCGGAAATAAAATTATTATAAATAAAGAGGGAAATAACCTTGATACCGGAATTTGCTCTTTGCTTCTTCGACACTGTGACATGAAAGGCAGAGTAAAAGCAGATTACCTCATACTTGAAACGGATGAGTCTCATGTTCCTGTAGTTTATTCCCAACTCAAACTTGATACCCTTGTCGTACTGAATTTCTTCCGTGACCAGCTTGATAGAAACGGAGAAATGGAAACTCTTATTCAGAAAATAAATGGTTTCTGCAAAACTTTTGAAGGAAATCTCATACTTAATGGTGATGATCCGAATACTGCACGTCTTGGCAGAGCAAATCCCCAAAATAAAAATGTCAGGTATTTCCATGCAAAACCGTATGCATTTGCCACTCAGAACGCTTTTGAAGCTTCTGAAGGACGTTTCTGTCCTTTCTGCGGAGACGCACTGGAGTATGAATATTATCAGTACTCACATATTGGTAAATTCCGCTGTGCCAAGTGCGGATTCGGCGATTACGAGCCATATATTACCGCAGAAAATATTGATCTAGACAAGCCGGTATTTACGGCTGACGGAAACGAATATTCACCTGTACTCAACAGTATTTATAATGTATACAACATGACCGCCGTTGCAGCTGCTGCAAAGCTTTACAATATTGACCAGAAGGTAACAAACAAGGTTATTTCCACATATACCGTCAATAACGGAAGAATGGAAAAATTCATGCTCGGCGATCGTGATACCACGCTCAATCTTGCAAAGAATCCTGTCGGCGCAAATATGACGCTCCGTGTCATGAATGAAATGGGCGGCGAAAAGGAACTCCTCTTCGTTCTGAACGATAATGTTGCAGACGGACTTGACGTTTCATGGATATGGGACATAAATTTCAGTGTTTTTGAACGTGTAACAAGAGTTGTGACATCAGGTACAAGAGCTTATGATATTGCTGTAAGAATCAAGAATTCCGGTTATCCGGCTGAAAAGATTGTTGTTTGTCCTGATCTGGACAAGTCTGTAGAAACACTTGCTGAAACTCCCGGAAAGAAATTTGTAATCGCCAATTATACGGCTGTTCAGCCTACAAGAGCTGCACTAAAAAGATACATTGAAAAAAGAGGAGGAAAAGCACAGTGAAAACTCTGAAAATACTTCATATGTATGCAGATCTGCTTGATCTCTACGGCGACAGCGGAAACATGGAAATTCTTGATTATCGCTGCAGAATGAGAGGGATCACCTGTGAAATCGACAAGTACTCTGTTGATTCTGAAATCCCGGATTTTTCCTCGTACGATCTTATTTATATAGGCGGAGGAGCTGATCTCGAACAGCAGCATATAGCCGCCGATCTTCTCCGCTGCAGAGAGGCTCTGAAAAAAGCTTATGATGAAGGTGTATTTCTATTTCTCATCTGCGGAGGATATCAGCTTATGGGTAAATATTACCGTGACGCTGACGGAAATGACATTCCCGGACTTGGACTTTTTGACTATTATACAATAGCTCCGGAAAGTCGTAAAAAACGCTGTATAGGCAATATTGTGATCCGCACAGAAATTACCGGAAAACCAGTTGATGTAGTAGGATTTGAAAATCATGGCGGTCAGACTAATGGTGTAAAATCGCCGTTCGGAAAGGTTCTCTACGGAAACGGAAACTGCTCACAGAGCGAAGCAGAGGGGTACTTTGAAAAAAATGTCATTGCAACATATCTTCATGGACCATGCCTTGCAAAAAATCCGGAGATATCAGACTATATGATATCTTACTGCATGAACAGGGGAGCTGATTCTCCGGCAGAACTTGCCCCTCTTGACGATAAACTTGAAATTGATTGCCGTAAGGTAATGCTGAACAGACTTCTTAACAAAAAATAATTGCTGAGAGCATATTTCTTAACCGAAATATGCTCTTTTGTCATTTTCAGGCGGACTTCCTCATATGATTAAAATATCACAGGACAAGGAGGAAGTCGCATTGTTCAAAAGCAAGATCATCCGTGATACAATCATGCTTACCGTTATGCAGCTTTTTTTAGATACGGCGGCATTGCTGCTTAATGTATTTATAACAAAAAAGCTCGGAGCTTCAGCTATAGGAATACTAACACTCATGGGATCATTTCTTGGTCTTGCCGGAATTATATCAAACGGAAATGCTTTCCTCTGTATGAGCCGTCTTGTTTCAGAAGAAATAGGCAGACCGGGCGGAAATCCTAATCGTATACTGCTTCACGGAATTCGGCTGTGCCTTGCATTGAGTGCAACTGTATCAGTAATTGTTTTTATTCTTGCTGATACTGTAAGCAGTCGTTTTTTCAGTGGTGCAGATATGGCTTCTGCTGTGCGTTTTATGCCGATTGCTCTTGTTTCCGGAGCCGTTTCTTCATGCTTTAAAGGATATTTCAATGCCGGAAGAAAGTCCTCGATAACTGCCGCCGGTGATGTACTTGAATTCATCGTGAAATCGACTGTAATTGTATTATTTACTCTTGCGGCTGATTCTCCGTCAGAGGGAATAGTATGTAAAATAATGATTGCCGGAATCATCACCGGAAATTTCTCCTCACTGATATTTTTTCTCGCTGCCTTTGCAGTGAATCATGGAAAATACAGTGGAAAGGGAACACGAAATTTTCTTGAATACGCAAAGTTTGCTTTTCCGATAATGGGCGGAGGAATTCTGACAGCAGCTCTCAGCAGCACGAATGACGCACTTATTCCTATGTGCCTGCGTCAGAGCGGTAATTCCGTATCAGAAGCATTCAGCAATTTCGGGATATTTGAAGCAATAGTCATACCGACGCTTTTCTTCCCGTCTGTTGTACTTTGCTCTATGTCGGGAATCATTGTCAGCGAAACAGCAAGAGCCGCCGCAGCCGGAAATGAAGAACGCATCAGGAGCTTTTCAAAGCGTCTGATACAATGGACGCTGATGTTTTCGATTTTTGCAGCTGCCGTACTTATGCGTTTCGGTGAACCAATCGGAAAGCTTCTTGGCGGCGGTGAAACTGCCGGAAGAATGATAACCATAATTGCACCGGTTGTTCCCTTTATATATATGGAGATCATTCTTGAAGCGATGATAAAAGGAATGGGAATGCAAGCATTTTCGTCGCTGAATTATCTTGCAGAATATGTAGTAAGAATAACTATAGTACTGATTTTCGTTCCAAGAACAGGATTTTATGGCATTGCCGCTTCTTATTATGCAAGTAATATTATCGGAAACTGTTCACGCTTTATAAAGCTTCTGAATACAACCGGAATGAACTTCGAGCCGTTTCGTCTGATTATTGTTCCGGTCATTTATGCATATATGACAATGTGCCCTTCGCAGATTCTTATGAATCTTGCAGAAATTAACGTTCATAACGTTCCGCAAATGATAATTTATACATTGCTGTGGGGAGGTGTATACTTCACATTTTTCATAATTTCACAGAAAACGAGTCTTGCAGACAAAAGAAAATACACAGAAACTGTTAAAAGTGCACAATAGTTTGTCCCAAAAGTAATATGATATGTAGAAATGTATAGCAAAGTATTGCAATTTGCTTAAAAAAGTATTATAATTAGCAAGTACAGTGGTGTAAATTGCTGATACTGTAAAACTATTAACAAGGAGAAACTTAAAATGAAAGATTTCGACACCAACAAAGTAAGAAATATTGCTTTTGCCGGACATAACGGCTCAGGTAAAACATCACTTGCAGAGGCTATTCTGTACAAGGCAGGGGCTTCTGACCGTCTTGGTAAGACTGCCGACGGTACTACTGTATGCGATTATGATCCCGAAGAGATCAAGAGAAAGATTTCAATAGGAACATCTCTTGCTTCCTTTAAATATAATGATTGTAAGATCAACATCCTTGATACTCCCGGACTTTTCGATTTCGCAGCTGAAATGATCGAAGGAATCCGTGCTGCTGATACAGTAATGATTACCGTTTCTGCTAAATCTGGCGTAAAGATCGGCGCGAAGAAAGCATACGATGAAGCTGTGAAGCAGGGTAAATCAAAGATGTTCGTTGTAACTAAAATCGACGACAAGGACGCTAACTTCTTTAACGTTCTCACAGAGCTTAAAACTGTTTTCGGACCTACAGTTTGTCCTGTAGTTGTTCCTGTTATCGGAAACGGTACAATCGTTGAGTATGTAAACCTCATCGAAATGAAAGCATATAAATATGACGGAAAGGGCAATCCTGTAGAAACAGAAATGCCTACTGCTGAAATCTCCGAAAAGATGGAATATCGTATTGAAGGTCTTGTAGCTGCTGTTTCTGAAGCCGTTGCAGAAACTTCTGACGAACTTATGGAGAAATTCTTTGAAGGAACTCCATTTACACAGAAGGAACTTATTGACGGTATCCATGCCGGCATGAACAAGGGTATAATCACACCTGTTGTATGCACATCTGCTGCTGATCTTTCAGGTATTGATATGCTTCTCAAGGAAATTGAACTCCTTCTTCCGGCACCTACAGAGGTTTATGCAGCTGAAGCATACACACCTTCAAAGGATGTAATTGAGATTTCCTGCGATGATGAAGCACCGCTTTCTGCATACGTTTTCAAGACAATCGCTGATCCTTTCGTAGGAAAGATGTCAATGATTCGTGTTATGTCTGGTAAGCTTACTTCAAACTGTGAAGTAGTAAATTCTGCTACCGGAAATACAGAAAAAATCGGAAAGCTCTTTACACTCTGCGGCAAGAAGCAGACAGAAGTAAGCTGCGCTTATGCCGGAGATATCGTAGTTGCTTCAAAGATTTCCGCAAACACAGGCAATACACTTTCTGATGTTTCAAGAATCGTGGAATTCGCACCTATGGAATTCCCGAATACATGCTACTCAATGGCTGTTAAGGCTAAGGCACAGGGCGATGAAGCAAAGATTTCCACAAGCATTCAGAGACTTACAGAGGAAGATCCTACTCTCACATATATTCAGGATGAAAACACTAAGGAACAGATTCTCAGCGGTCTTGGCGAGCAGCACCTTGAAGTTGCGGCTGCAAAGCTCACAGGTAAATTCGGTGTAACTGTGAACCTTACAGTTCCTAAGATTGCATATAAAGAAACAATCCGCAAGAAGGTAAAGGTTGAAGGAAAACACAAGAAGCAGTCCGGAGGTCACGGTCAGTACGGTCATGTATGGATCGAATTTGAGCCTTGTGTAAGCGACGAACTTGTATTTGAAGAAAAAGTATTCGGCGGTGCTGTTCCAAAGAATTACTTCCCTGCAGTTCAGAAGGGACTTGAAGATTCTGTAAAGAAAGGTGTACTTGCCGGCTGTCCCGTTGTAGGACTTAAAGCAATCCTCGTAGACGGTTCATACCATCCTGTTGATTCATCTGAAATGGCATTCAAAACTGCTGCTTCAATCGCATACAAGGAAGGACTCCGTCAGGCTGATCCTGTAATGCTCGAACCTATCGGCGAACTCAAGGTTACAGCTCCCGATGAAAATACCGGTGATATCATGGGTGAACTCAACAAGAGAAGAGGCAGAGTTCTCGGAATGGAACCTGTTTCACATGGTGTTACTATGATTCAGGCAGAAGTACCAATGAGAGAAATGCATGATTTTGCTATGTATCTCCGTCAGGTTACAAGAGGTCTCGGATACTTCACATTTGAATTTGTAAGATACGAGCAGCTTCCTGCCAACCTTCTTGCAGAGGTTATTTCTGCTGTTAATTCTGAAGAATAATCATTTTCTAAGGAATAATCAATAAATATTAGAGGAATATAAAATTTGCAGTGCCGCTGAATGCCTATTTATCGTGTTTTCAGCGGCACTGCAAAAAAATCGAAATTTTTTTGAAAAAATTTCAAAAAAAGGGTTGACAAATCAAAAGTGTTGTGATATAATATAATAGTCGTCAGGGGAGATACACTGAAGACAATAAAAAGTGTGGGGGTTTAGCTCAGCTGGGAGAGCATCTGCCTTACAAGCAGAGGGTCACAGGTTCGAGCCCTGTAGTCCCCACCATTGGCCCGGTAGTTCAGTTGGTTAGAACGCTAGCCTGTCACGCTAGAGGTCGTGAGTTCGAGCCTCATCCGGGTCGCCAATGCGGATTTAGCTCATCTGGTAGAGCGCCACCTTGCCAAGGTGGAGGTAGCGAGTTCGAGCCTCGTAATCCGCTCCAGATTTATCGGGGTAATAACCTCGGTATTTAGGAAATCCCGAAGCAATAGTTTCGGGATTTTTTTCTTATATATGAAAAAAGGAGAAATTATCATGAAAATCAAAACTCTTAACACAATTCTTGTTATTCTTGCGCTGGTGCTTGTTGCCGTCGGAATACTTCTGGGGCTTAAAGATGAAGATACGATGTTTGTTATATTCAGAATTCCTGATACGGCTATCTCAAATTTTTCAATCTTTCTCGGACCGCTGCTTCTTGTTGTATCCTGCATTATCGAGCTGATACGCCGTATTGTTGAGCATGAACCGAGAAAGTCACTCTTTGTGGTTGGAATAATGCTGTTCAGCATACCGCTCGTTTTCTTCGGAAAATCTATTGCTGACGACTTTGACGCTTATCATCTCGTAAATAAGATTGAAAGCCCTGACGGCAAGCATTCTATATATTATTATGATACTATTCTTATCAACAAGTATACTGAGGAAAAGTCGAAAGGTTACGTTATCCTTGAAAGAACAGGGCTTTTTAAGTATGAGAAAGCTCTGATGATTTCTCATTTTGATGAGGATGAGGTTGAATGGAAAGACAATTATGCCCGATATAAGTCATGGATTCTTGATTATTCAACTTACGGGGATTGAGTTATATATAATGAGGTGACTTATGGAAATGGAAAAGCACTACGCTGTGCTGATAGACGCCGACAATGTTGCGGCGAAATATACCAAATACATACTTGACGAGCTTTCAAACTACGGAATTGTCACATATAAAAGGGTATACGGTGACTGGACGAGGTCGAATCTTGCTGCATGGAGGAATATGGCTCTTGATAATGCCATAACTCCGGTACAGCAGTACAGCTACACGACGGGAAAGAACTCAACAGACTCCGCAATGATTATTGACGCAATGGATATTCTCTATTCGCAGAACGTTGACGGCTTCTGTATCGTGTCGAGCGACAGCGATTTCACACGTCTTGCGATTCGTCTGAGAGAGTCGGGAATGCACGTTATCGGTATGGGCGAGCGTAAAACTCCCAAGCCGTTCAGTACAGCCTGCAATGCTTTCAAGTATCTTGAAGTGCTTGCCGAGGAGGATGTTGTGCAGTCTGCCGGCGATAACGAGCCGCTTGAAATGAAGCTTCTTGAATCGGCTATAATCCGCATAATTTCGGAGAATGCCAATCTTCAGGAGGAAATCAATATCGGTGAGCTTGGAAGCCGTCTTCAGGGACGATATCCCGATTTTGACGTGAGAAATTACGGCTACTCGAAGTTTTCGCAGTTTCTCAAAGATTTCGACTGCCTGAGTTTCCGACAGGTCGGAAGCAGTATTCTTGTATCACAGAAGTCGGATAAGACCGATTTGCAGAGGATAGAGAGTACTCTTGCGGCTATCGTCAGAAGCAATGGAAACAGAGGATATAATCTCGGCGAACTTAAAAAGCAGCTTTGTGCAAAGATACCAGAGTTCAGCGTAAAAACTTATGGTTACTCAAAATTCAGCAGATTTGTGCAGAATCTGCCGGCGTTCAAGATAAAAAACAATACTGTAATGATCGCTGATAAATAGCGTATTACAGGCGTGGAGGCACTATGAATAAAAAACGTTTCGGATTGCTGATGGTGATATGCACTGCACTATTGGCGTTTGGTGTCACATATATTATACAGTCCGGAATATTTAAAAAATATCCCGAGCCGAAGTATCTTTCAGCAGAGGAGGAGGAATTCCGGACTGCATACAGGCAGTTGTCGGAAAAGGAAAAGGCTATATACACTGCCCTTTACAGAGGGGTTAAGGATTACAGAGAAAAGATTGCTCTGCCGTATGAGATTTCAGGAGATACATATTCAAAGATATACTGCTTGCTTGAAAAGCAGGAAAGCGGCTTGTTTTTTATAGATTCTACATATTATACCGCAGATAAAGTCAGAGAAGCAAAAATTGTATACAGAGAGGATAAAAATAGAATCAAGGAAATGCGCCGTGAGCTGGAAGTTGCCGTGGAGGATGCATTTTATGATGCTGAAATGGCGTATGATGAGTACGGAACGGCAATGAGAATTCATGATTATATCATAAGAAATTGTCGGTATTCTGAGGAAAATGACACAGGATACTGTTCAACTGCTTATGGATGCATTGTTCAGAGAGAGGCGAACTGCGAGGGATATGCAAAAGCGTTCAATCTAATTGCGTCCGAAATGGGCTTGGAATGCATTCTGGTAACAGGAACAACTGACGAGGGCGAAAATCATGCGTGGAATCAGGTCAAA
Source organism: Ruminococcus sp. (assembly GCA_017513795.1). Lineage (GTDB taxonomy): Bacteria > Bacillota > Clostridia > Oscillospirales > Ruminococcaceae > Ruminococcus. Next base: position 607 of record JAFXEJ010000079.1, on the reverse strand, counting down.
ATTGACGGAAGCTGGTACAATGTTGATGTAACATGGGATGATACAGATGTCGAGGGTGATGTGCGCCGGATTTATTTTCTTTGCGATGATGAGTTTTTTGGAGAAACGCATTTTCCGGATGAGGAGTATATTGATGCGTTCGACTGCGGAGATGAAGATGAAAACTATTATATAAAGAATGCACTCTATGCAGAAACCGAAAAGCAGGCTGAGGAGATTCTGAGTCGAGAGATCAAAAACGGCAAAACACAGGCTGAAATAAGGTTTGCAAATGAAGAACTTTACGATTGGTTTATGCAAAAATATATCGAAGAACAGGGGATTTTCGGCATTTTGTATGCGTATAGCCCGAGTGCCGCTGATTACATGACGGTATCCGTTCAGGAGAACGAAAAAGAGTGCTGTATAACAGTGTTCTGGGAGTGACTTGTAAGAAGTTGCCAAAAGGCTGCACGATAATTGGAAAGAAGATTGTTTATGATGCCGACTTGACAATCCTTCCCAAAGATGATATAATAATAAAGCTGTCAGGGGAGACAAGCCAAGACAGAGTTAAAGAGGTAGGAAGATCTGAACGCAAGGCAAAGACGTTTTACAGAGCCGAAGG
>JAFXEJ010000078.1 GCA_017513795.1 Ruminococcus sp. | reverse complement strand
CGTCAACGATGTTGAAACAGTTTTCCCTTGCGTATTCCCTGAGCATCATTCTCTGTGACTGTATGCTTCCGCTTTCGCCCTGCAGTTCGTCGTCTCTTGAAAGTCTGAGATAAAGTGCTGCGTTGTATATTTTGCTGGATTGTTTCATTTTTCCTCCTTTGAAAAACAACCCACGCTTGCAATACTTTTACAACAGTAATATTATCACAAACGTGGGCACACCGCAATTATGCGATCTGATTACTGCGCTTTTTTCGCAGTGTAAAGGATAAGATCTTTGATGAGTTCATCAAAGGTCCTTCCCTTTTCCGGAAAATGTTCCGTGATGAGGATGCGGCAATTGCCGCAGATGAAGTATTCCGGTTCATTGTTCTCCGGAACGGTTCTTTTTTCGTCAATGTTCATTTATAGTTTCCTCCAGAAATGAATTGAAGTTATTCCCTTCACTTACTGCACCGCAGGAGGTCATTTTTTAAGTATGGTTTTGTAAATTATCATATATTTTCATTCGGTATGCACCAAATGGTGTAAAAATGGTGTAAATGGTTATTTTCGAAGTTTTTACCTTTTCATGCCGACGTCTGAATCGGTTACTATTCGGAGCATCGGGGAATATTTCAGATGACGATCACAGCAAAACATTGATAAATTATTTTTATTACAACTAATACTTATATATCTTTTTATACATTAAAAAAAGCCCTGTTTATCAGGACTTCAAGGATTTAATGATTTTATAAACTATTATAAATTTGTGTATTTATTGTATATTTTGGTGTAAAAATGGTGTACGGATTTAGTGTGAAAAAAGATTCGCCATTCCATTTACAGCCTCGTGCTTTAATTCTTCACTGATATCTGTATATACATCAAGTGTGACATTGGCTGAAGAATGTCCCATGATTGATTGGATAGTCTTTACGTTTGTGGACGCTTCGTATAATCTCGTAGCAAATGTATGACGAAATTTGTGGCAAGTAGTATGAGATATAACGTCATTTCCGGTATTGGTTTTATTAAAGCGCCTGATAGCGTTATCTATGGAATTGTTTATATTTTCCGGAATTCTTGGAGTCCCATTCCTTGTTAAAAAAATAAAGTCTGTGTAACCATCAATATTGACTCTGCATTTTCTACCGGTAACTTCCTGAAATTCTTTTTCCCTTAAGATTGCTACTCTCACGAAATTCATCATCGGAACTTTCCTTATACTTGTCGGAGTCTTCGGTGTCTGAACAGAAAAATAATATCCTTTACGCTTCTCGTCTAACTGATGTCTGCAATAAATAAGTGAATGATTTATATCGATGTAATTCTTATCTAAATCGACATCGCAATATCTTAATCCGATGACCTCACCTATTCTCATCCCCGTTCCCAGCATTACAGCGACAATATTATACAGGTGAAAATATCTTTTGTTGTTTCGCAAGTATTCGATAAACAAATCTTGTTCGTTTTTTGTCATTGCACATTTCTTTTGTCTTTTATCATTGTGAATTGCATTTATATCCTTCACTACGCTGTCAGCAGGATTTTTGTTAAGTAAGTCATCATTTACTGCCAATGTCAATATCTGACGGACAACAGCGATTATTCCTGCGACAGTTGAAGGCATGAGCCCATTTTCATCAACCAGGTTGTTGCAGAAACGTATAATATCGGTTCTTTTAATATAAATTATTTTTCTGTTTCCCAGCGCATTTCGTACATATTTATTGTAATCATATACATATTTCTCAAATGTGGTGTTTTTTATCCCTCTTTTTAAAGACTTCCACTTCTCATACAGCTCATTCAATGTCATATACCTCGATGCGGAGCTGATACCGTTAATCTTATCCCTTTCAATTTCTTCTTCCTTTTTCCTCAGTTCATCAAGTGTCTTTGCATAGACGGTTCTTCTCGCACCGGTTTCATCTGCCCATCTGTAATAATATGTGCCGTCTGAGCGTTGCCCTTCACCGTTTTCTCAGTACCACCCTGTTACTGTCTTTTCTTTTATTCGCCATAATCTTACCTCCTAAAAAAATGAGCACCGCAAGTCATACACGGTGCTCTGCGTAAAACTAATCTACCTTATAAAAGAATTCGTTGCAATTATGCGATTTTTTCGTTCGCATACTTGACATTATATCGAATATGTGCTTTCGATATATTCTTTGAACAGCTTTCTTTTGATAAGGCGCTTCGAGCCGACCCAAAGAACAAACTGGCAGTCCTCCCTGTCTGTCAGCTGACGGATCTTGTTCCTGCCGATGCCGGAATATGCGGCGGCTTCCTCGACTGTGAGATTGGCTTTTTCCCACACGGGAACTTCGATTTTCTTATCTTCCGGATTCATATTTTCTCCCCTTTCCGACGGCTAAGCGTTTGTCGAAGATGAAATAGTCATACCCTGCTTCATCATGACAAACCTCGCAAACGTCTTTCTTCATTGACAGCGGATCAAGTCTTTTGACTATCAGATCCGGCTTTTTCATACTTTTTTTCAGGCATTTCCCGCAAAGAGTGCGGATGCTGCCTGTCCTTTCGGGATTGTAGAGCCAGAGCCCGAATGTCTTTTTCAGAGCCGAGTTGATCTCAGCCCATACCTTTCCGTCATCAATGTAGCCAATGAATTCTTTGAATTCCGATTTGTTGACAGATCTGATCTGCTCCAGTAAAACCATCGACGGCTTCGGAAGGCAGAATGAGTCGCCTAAGTAGATGTGCGATCTGAGATATGTCTTCTTGATAACCGTGGTTATCGCCGCAACGATGATCGTCGGAGCCTTGTGGTTAAAACTTTCTTCCTGCAAGACAAGAACCGGTCTCTTTCCGCCCTGGACGGAACCTTCTTCCCTGCCAAAATCGCAGAAATAAATCTCTCCCCTTCTGAAGCTTTTTTCGGATTTTTAAGTATTGATAGTAGTAAAAATAAAGAAATTTATTTATTCCTCAGAACGCACTTACTTTCTGAATATAAACAGATATTCATGGGCAATAAGAAGGAAGTTATACTTAATACTGTTCGTCTTCCAGTATCCTGTTGCACGGCAGTTATGCTGTTCTTTGATTACGATTTCTTTGAGTCTGAATCCTGCATCTGTAAACACATTCATAACGTTAAATCCTAACGGGATAATATGCCCTTTTCTGCGGATGTCCCCCATAAGCACGGCGCAGAATTTATCATCTTTCAAAACACGATAGCTTTCATCTGCAACTTTTTTCATTTCATCAAGGAATTCGTTCATCTTCATAAGAGACATATCTTCCGGATTATCCTCGCAGTATTTGATTATGTCTGCGTATGGTGGATGTGTGCAGATGAGATCTACGGACTTATCCGGAATAATATCAAGGTTTCTTGCATCACCTTTATGGATATATACAAGCCCATCGGTTTCTTTACAGTGAAAGTTCGTCTTTTCCTTACAGCGCTCTATCGCTACATCATTGACATCAATGCCGATTACATTTCTGTTAAGAAGCTTTGCTTCAACAAGGGTTGTACCTCCTCCTGCAAACTGGTCGAGGACTAAATCATCTTCCTGTGAATAACGAAGAATGATGTTGCGGGGAATATACGGTGAGAAATTTCCTTGCCATTTCGCATCGTGTGTTGCCCACTTTCCTCTTTTGGGAAAAGACCAGTGTGTTGTCATTTCGAGCTGAAAATCATCAGGCTCCCATGTTTTGATTTTCTTTGTCATTTGTACCTCCGGGGTTTATTCTGAGAAGCTACGTATACCTGTGGCTCCCACTATAAGCACCGTGGATGACAGTTTTTTAAGTGTGTTTTATAAAAATCGGAGAGGCAGAGCCTCTCCTTAAATAAGTAACTAATCCTGATTTTCCTGCATAAGCTTTCTCAGCTTGTCCATTCCCTGATTGACAGAGTCATGAACTGCTACAACGCTACAACCTTCTTCATCAGCAATCGAGGACAATGTGCGCCCTAATATATGGTGCTTGATGATTCTTGACTGCTGTTTTTCAGT
>JAFXEJ010000077.1 GCA_017513795.1 Ruminococcus sp. | reverse complement strand
CCTGGTACAAAAAATGATGAAGGATTGACATTCTCTATTACAGGAACTCCTGAGGTTGATGTGAATCTCGTAATTTCTGTAGATACATATGAAGAAATTTTCTTAAAGAAAACTGAAACTACTCCTTATCCTGATATGACAACCGGCGATGAGTCAGACACTTTTATGCTTGAAGCTGATTATTACCCTGTAACGTTTACACTTACTCAAACTATAAATGGAACTACAACTGCTCTTGCAGAAGATAAAAAGTTATCAGAGATAAAAACTACACTGCAGGGTTTATCAACAAGATATGATGCTAATAAGAATCTCGCTAATGAAGTAGGCACACTTAATCTTACATGGGAATGGGCATTTGAACAGGGTCAGGATCAGGCAGATACTCTCCTCGGAGATCTTGCTGCCGGAACAGTTACAGGTATAGATACTGCAAACTATAATCTGAACACAAACATTGAGCTTACTGTTTCTGTAACTCAGGTTGACTGATCTTTAAAAATTAATCGGAGAAAGCAGGCACTTGTGGCGGTGCCTGCCTCTTCGGCATTTGCGACGGTCCGATTTCATTCGGACTGCCTCAAATACTGAGGAAACGAAAGGAGGAACAGCAATGGCTGCCAAAAGTAAAAGCAGAATACTTGGTATCATCGTAATACTGCTTCTGCTGTGCGAAGCAGCATCATTGACTGTTCTTTTCAGTCATATAAGCAAGTATTCAGAAAAGGAATTCACAAATATCATTCCGCTTACCGAATCAAAAGGAAATACAATTGTAAAAGTTATCAGAAAATCTCAGAACAGTCTTTCGGCTCCTGTCGAACAGAAATCCGGATTCATTACACTGTCAAATCCTTCATTTTCCGTTTATGACGAAAAAACTGTCTGGCAGGCTGAAACAGATGTTGAGATTTTCCGTATATCCTACGAAAACAATGAAAATCAATTTACAGTAAATGGTCAGAGTGGAAATAAAGATAAGCTTATAGCTCCTGGTACTTCCAATAAATACGTTTTTACTCTTGCAAATACAGGAGATGTTCCGCTTGCTTATAATCTTAATATGGAATCGTGGATAACAGGCACCGAACTTGAAATTCCGGTAAAAGTCCGTGTCTGGGATTACGAAAACAATTATCTTTCCGGAAATGAAAATGAAAAAGTTCCTGTCATGGAACTCAACAAAGTTAATAAAAACGCTTCTCTTGGTTCAGGAAGATATGCTGTATATACTCTTGAATGGGAATGGCCGTTTGAACAAGGGAAAGATGAGTATGATACAATGCTAGGAAATCTGGCTGCTGAAAATGATCTTTCACTTCATATCCGGATCAATACTACTGCTTCCTACAGTGAAGATCCGAAAGCTGAGGATTCAGGAATTCTTCCGCCTCAGACAGGTGACAGATTCAATGTAAAGCTTTATCTTGTGATTATAGTTTCGGCGCTTCTGATTCTTTTCATTTCCTTCTTTATGAAAGACAGAACAAAGGAGACAAAAGAATCCGTATGAAAAAATTCAAAAACATAATGCGTATAATCCTTATATCATTTACAGCTATTGTTATCGGACTGAAATTATATTCATGGAACGCAGAAACACTGGTCGGAAATGCTATGCCAATGCCCTTTGGTTATGGTTCGGCCGTTGTACTTTCTGGCAGTATGGAGCCTGAACTCAGCGTAAACGATGTGATTATAGTTCACGATGATGACAGCTATAAAATAGGCGATGTCATCGTATATCAGAAAGGCTCTGAGCTTATTGTTCATCGTATTATAGATATAGACGATGAGACAATAACTACAAAGGGCGATGCAAATAATACATCCGATGAACCTATAAACAAAAAAAATATCAAGGGAACTGTAGTTTTTACAATTCCTTTTCTTGGAGTTATAGTTAATTTCCTGAAATCCACAGTCGGAATTATCATTCTTATAATAGGGGCATTTTTCCTTATGGAAATGTCCTTCCGACGTAAAAAAGAACAGGATAATCAGGATATCGACGCTATTAAAGCAGAAATCAGACGTCTGAAAAACGAACATTCAACGGAATCAGAATAAATAGTAAAGCAGGTGATGAGCAATGCGTACGGATTCACGTTCAAAATTGAATATACCGTTACAGCTTGCCGCAGTCCTGCTTTGTCTTACTCTTATTTCGGTATATCTTGTATCAGGACTGTATGCAAGATATGCAACCACACAGTGCATTTCGAAAGCCGCCGCTGTAGCTGAATTTTCTCCGCTTGCAAGTTTCACTGAGGATACATGGGTATTCGATTCTGATGCTTCACAGACTGCATATTCTTTTGAATATGAGATAAAACTTTCAAATCCATCTGAGGTAGATGTAAACTGCGGTCTTGAAATAACCTTCCCCGATGATATGCTAAGCGGAGCGGTTTTTACCTTCAATAATACCATCAAAGAAAATAACAACGGGACTGCAATAAATTTCGGTAACTTTGAAGACCTTTCTTCAGGTGATACTACAGGTGTAACTAAAATTCTAAAGATAACTATAAATAAAGAATGCTATGACAGAATAATGTCCACTCACAACGGACAAAACAATTCCCTGTCAGCATATTTTGACGCTGTGATATCTTTCACACAGATAGATTAAGGAGGATTGTATGCCTAAAAAAATAATTAACAGACACATTCTCCTCATAATCGGAATCGCTGTTCTTACAGGTATTGCTATATTTACCGCCAGTCTTAATGCCAAATATGTCCGTAAAGTAAAGCTTAAAGCTTCTGTAGAATTTTCATCTGAACTTGCACAGAGCATTACACTCAACGAAAGTAAAGCGAATATTACCGACAGCGGAAAATATGAACTTGATACTTCTGAAAAAGTAACCGAAAACAACTATAAAGTAATGCCTGGTGTTAATATCCCCAAAGATCCTCAAATAACAATCACAGGCAAAACCGGAATTCCTTCATACCTTTTTATCAAAGCAGAAGAAACAGATATTCCCGATACAATTACTTATTCACTTTGCGATCACTGGAAAAAGCTCAGTAACAAAGACAATGTTTATGTCTATACTAAGGATGATTTCAATTCACCGATAAAAATTATTGAGAACGATATTCTGACTGTCTCACAGCAGTATAATGGTGAAATATTCAATCTTGACTTTACTGCATATCTTTATCAGAAGATTGACAGCGAAACTCCTGAACAGACTTTTTCAAGAGAATCAGGCGGTTGATTTAAATTCAGAAAGGAGGAATACAGATGAAAAATCTCACTTTAAATTCAAGAATATTTTCGTTTATCATAGTTTTAGTTATGCTTATCTGTATGATTCCTTTCAATTTTGTTCGTTCTGAATCAACTCAGATACATGTAATTTATGATGGCATTGCTGTAACTGAGATTGAACTTCCTGTCAACGAAAAGAAAACTGTTTCTATAAGTGATATTGATGCGGAATCCTGTCAATGGCAGATTTTTATGCCGGATTCATCCCAATGGGTTGATATTTACGATAAAACTTCGGCGTCATGCGAAATCAGTTATACACTTGTAGAAAAATTTCTCAGATCTGATAATACATCTGATCTTCGTTGTGAAATCACCAGAAATGATAAAATTATTACAAGCAACAGCGTCAGAATCAGAATCGTTGAAGCTGATTCACATGCTGAACAGTTCAGACTTGCTTCTCCTACTTCTTTCGCTGTAGAAGATGCTGCGAGATCTGCTGAAAATGAATTTATCACATACACTGTTACGATAAAATACCTTTATTATAACGAATCTCCGGAAATGACCGGTTCCGTTGCAAACGACTATATTGCTACTATAGCTGCCGGTACTGATTTGGATGCTGAAGTATCAAGTCCTGTCCGCACTGGCTATAAAGCCTATCTTGCAGCAGAATCCGACTGGAATTCAAACGATAACCGCTGGTTCGCAAATGCAGATGAAACAACTCTTACAAACGGCGAGTCCATTACTCTGAATATTAAAAATATAAGCGGGAATCACATTGTTTACGTTGTTTATCTTCCTCAGCCGGCTCCCTATCATATTAGTACCTATTTCCAGAATAAATATGACGATTTTTATTCTTTTGGTGAGTCCATTGTAAAAGAAGCTCCTGTAGGTACTGTTATATCAAATTCAACTGACCTTAACCTTGAACGTGAAGGTTTTACAATGCTTGAATATAATGATACAACTATCGCTGCGGATGGTTCAACAATTCTCGAAATTTACTACGACAGAAAATATCATCTGACAAACTTCTTACTTGACGGAGGTTACGGTGTTGAACCTGTATATGCACGTTATGGTACTGATTTTAAGGTTTCTGTTCCAAGCAAAGCAGGTTACGTTTTTGACGGCTGGGAAATCTCAAATGATACTTCCCTTAGCGCTGAACAAATTGCAAAAGCAGCAGAAATAGCAAATACGCTTAAAAACGGAAGTGCAGCTTCAATTCCTGATTTTGATATAACATTCAAGGCAAAATGGATTCAGGCTGATGCTACATACAGCGTTATCTACTGGAAAGAAAATGCCAATGATGACGGTTACAGCTACTGGGGAACTGTTACTCAATCTGCAAAATCGGGTAATACTATTACATTTGATCCTGATCTTGATGCATTTGATACATCAAAGCTTCATTTTTCGACTGGTGTAGTTCAGCAAGCAGTCAATCAAAATGGTAAATATAGTGCAATTCCGACAAGATATGAATATGAATTCTTCACCTTCAATGATGAAAAAAGTGAAACTTCAAAAGTGGTTATGGGTGATAATTCAACAGTTTTAAATGTCTATTATAAGCGTAATACATATAATCTTAAATTTTATTATGCACGCTCTTTTATTGAGGAAACGGAACAGTATTATCAGAATATAAGTCCTGACGGTAATGGACTTCTGCCTGACGGTGATTATTTTATCTGGTATGAAATTTCCAACAATAAATCCAACTGCGTTCTTTCAAACAATCGAAACACAGAAAACAAGCTTATTTTAAGCGGTAATCCTAATGATACTGATTTATGTATCCTTAAATTCCAGCATGTCAGCGGTAATTCATATTATGTCACTGATGACAGAGGGTACTATCTGGAAATCGGATCATCTTCTGCTAATTTTACTGCAACACAGAAAACAGTTGATATAACATGGATTAGCGGTCAGAACTGCTGGCGAATCGGGCAGAATGGACAATACCTTAATCAGCATGGAGGCAGAAGTGTGACTCATGCCGGCGGATATAATGTGTATAATGACGGCGGTAATAACCTTGTAATTTCAGAACAACTGCAGACTCCTTTACTATACCATGTTGACAGACGACAGCTTGCTTCTGCTACAACAAATACCCAACCTCAGAACATGACATGGGGATATAATGTCGCAGCACTGCCTGAAGTAAATGATGATCGTTATACATATGGTTTTGATGTTATAGATGACTGCGAATATTATTATCTGATGCTTAATGATGTGAAATACAATCAGATAATCACAGATCTATGGCCTACTGGTGTTGTTCCGTCGGTAAACACTTTTTCAACTCCTGAATGGGCACCTCTTGACGGATGTAAGTATCGTACCTACAAGGGCGACAATGCTACTCTGAAGGTTTACACAACTTTATCTGCGGAAATAATGAACGATCCCGCCGATCCTGACGGAACTAAATTCGTCGCATGGTGGGCAAATGAACAGCTTAACGATCAGTATTTTCACATATATTATTCTGCAATTCCTGGTGAAGAAACCAATACAGTATTACATAATGGCATTGAATATGTAAAGCAGCCTCTTATAACTTATAAAATGGCATATAATACCTGGACTCAGATTACTCCCTATGAATATTATGGCGTACATCTCGATGAATCAATTATCAATACTGAAAAACCTGGCAGCGCAACAACTGCAACTCAGAATTCAGTGTTCTATTATAGCAGAAATCAGCATACACTCAGTTTCCATAACATTGACGAAAACATAAAAAATTCTGAACTTGTATATGGTCAGAAAATTATAGATGCACAGCCTATCTCAGCTGAAGTTATGGAGCGTGACTACTACCCGTCAAGATACGAAAAAGATGCGTATACCTTCAAGGGATGGTCACTTTCTCCAAGTACTTACGTCGAGGTAAAATGGGATGAACTTCGTATGGACGACGCTGATCTTTCTGTTTATGCGTACTGGGAAAAAACTACTCATAATGTTATATTCTATGAAACATATAATGACATGATGAGAAATATCCCTATTCCTGACGGAGATAACGGCAACAATAATGTTGATGTTCCTCACGGTGAGCCTGTAAATTACGCTTCAACGATCAGCCGTGATGGATACAGCTTTGTAGGATGGTTCTATCTGAATGAAACTACAAAAGAAAAAATTGCATTTCTCCCTAATAATATGCCCGTCAATAAAGATCTAAAAATTTATGCTGAATGGGTAGCTGATAAGATGATTCGTTATACAATCCATTACATTGGCGCAAATGCTTTAAAGGATAGTAACGGCGAGTATCTTCTCAGTAACGGAAAATACGTCCTTGATATGAATAGCTGTATTCAGATTGCAGACGATACGGTTGGTCAGCTTCAGGACGGCAGAACAAAAACATTTTCTGCAAAGGCTCTTCCTGAATTATGGGATGGCTTCAATACAGGTTATTTCCCCGAGCTTGCAAGCCACGCTATAATGTTTTCAGAGGATACAGATCTGACTGATCCTACTGTAAAAATTACTAAAGTTAATATGGACGGTTCGCCCTATACTGGCGGCGATGAATATACTTATACCATTGATTATACTTTCTATTATGTTCATCTTGATGAAGTACAGTATACTGTAAATTACATTAACACGTCAACAGGAAACAATATGTTTAAGACAATCGAAAACGGAACAGAAAATCTTCAAGTTGAAAGTCTTACAAAATCAACAATGGAAGCCGTTACAACCGAAAGATTCAAGATGATAAATATGTATGTTCCGGATGAATATCAGAAACGTATTGTCCTGACGGCATATCCGCAATACAATATCATTAATTTTTACTACACTGAAAATCAATCCCCTATGTTCCTTGTCGAACACCTTACAGAAAATCTTGACGGTACATGGACCGTTCAGGTCCGTGAGTTCTCAACGGGAAACACCAATGATATTATCAGCCGTCATACATATAATTATACCGGACATGTGTTTGATCCCAACGCTTTATGGGTAAATACACAGGGACAACCTATTACTCCTATGGAAGGCGACAACTGGATTACAAATTACACGCAGAATGGTGATATCTATACTGTAACAGGTAAACTTGAAAATGAAAAAATTCTTGTACTGCGTTTCTATTACAAGCTTACAATCCATGATTACATTGTTGAACATAAGATTCTTGGTTCCAATGAATGGTTATTCGGAAGCAAAGAGAATTCTTCACAGACAGGAAGCAAAAAATATGGAGATCGTTTCTACGGAAATGCAATGCAGGAAGAAGCACTTAAAATCGGTTATCACGTTGACGGAAGTAATTCGGACGAAAGCCGCCTGACACAAAGTAAAATTATTACTGACAGCAATAATGTAATAACATTCTACTATGTTTCTGAGCCGGTAGAAATCAATTATCGAATCGTTGTAAACGGTATCGTCGGAACAAATATCAGCGGATGTTATGTAACACCTACTCTTAACAGTGCTAATTCACATGCAAGTACAGTTAATGGATCTGTACCGCATATTGCCGATACCCACTACTTTGACGGCTGGTACACTGACGAAGGCTGTACAATTCCTGTTCCGGAAGAATGGATAGGCACTGACAACAGACTTACTCCAAAAGCCGTTGACGGAATTATCAGCAAGGCTACTTACTATGCAAAAGCTACTCCATGTTCCCTTACAATTACAAAAAATGGTAATGTTCAGCAGAACGAAACCTTTTTATTCAGGGTTTCTGGAGGCAATCAGAACAAAAATATTGATATGGTTGTTTCTGTTACAGGAAATGGTTCTGCAACGATTGAATGTATTCCTATGGGTGAGTATACTGTAACTGAAATTACTGAATGGTCATGGAAATATGATAATCCCGAAGCACAGAATGTAATTATAACATCTGAAGACCACAGCAAAACAATTGAATTCACAAATAACCGAAACGATAACAAGCTTCTCGGTGACGAGAAAAACGTCAACAACAAATTCTCTGCAATAAGCTGAAAAGGAGGTGCAGATACGATATGATAAAAGTAAAAAAAATACAGTTACTGCTGACAATCTTCGTGTCTGCATTTCTGATTGTAACAATTTTGGGAATAAAAAATACGTTTGCAGCACTCAAAATGGAAACGGCAACAGTAAAAAACACGTTCACACCAATGGAAAGCAGTATTCCGACAATAAATGAAAATGTAACTCCCAATCCTAACAACAATAATTATATCATCGAGAAAAATGATGTTACAGTTACAAATACAAATGATTTTGATGTTTACGTCCGAGCAATGGTTATTGCTTCGTGGCAGGATGCAGATGGCAATGTTCTTGCAGTAACTCCTGTCGAAGGATCAGATTACAGCATCTCATACAGCACCGACTGGAATAAAAGGGATGATGGATTTTATTATTATAAATCCTTTCTGAGAAAAGGAGAAAATACTTCTCCCCTTCTTACAGCCTGTATCCCTTTGAAAAATGCTCCGGTTAACGGTTATACACTAAGTATTAATATCATTTCGCAGACTGTCCAGTCAGCAATAGACAATGGTGAACTTCCATTTTCAAATTCGTAATTTTTTTATAAAAACACCTGTCCGCTGTATATCAGAAATATATGAGATATACAGCGGATTTTTTATGTAAATTCCTGAAAAAACTTGAATAATCTTCCGTTATAAGGTATAATTATAATGCAATCATAAAAATTCTCAGGAGGTACAATAATGAGAAAAAATCTTGGAGCAAAAGCTATCCTTTATCCTATGCCCGTTTTAATTATCGGCTCTTACGATGAAAACGGAACCCCCGATGCCATGAACGCAGCCTGGGGTGGAATCAGTGAGGAAACTCAGATTTCTATCTGTGTCAGCGATACTCACAAAACTGCCGCAAATATTATTGCACGAAAAGCTTTCACTGTAAGCATAGCTGATGCAGAAAATGTTGTCGCTGCTGATTATGTTGGTATTGTTTCTGGCAACAAAGAACCGGATAAAATTAAAAAAGCCGGCTGGACAGCTGTTAAAAGCGAAAAAGTTGACGCTCCCATTTTCAATGAGCTTCCCCTCGCTCTGGAATGCAAACTTATCAGCTATGATGAGGAATCATGCCGTCTTGTTGGCGAAATTATAAATGTATGCGCTGATGAACGTATTCTCACTGACGGTAAAGTTGATTTATCCAAATTCAGTCCCATCACCTATGATACTGTAAATCACGATTATCTTACACTTGGTGAAAAAGTCGGTAAAGCTTTCAGCGACGGCATGAAGCTGAAATAACAAAAAATATCCTCACAGATTTCTGTGAGGATATTTTCTTTGAATTATATAGTGTCAGATTAAAGAACTAACGATGGAGCACTGTATACTCTTGCGGCAAGCTCCTGATTGAGCATATAAAGACTTCTTGGATCAGAACCGAATAACTCCATTTTAGTAATAAGATCATGGGCGTTTGTTTCCTCCTCACCCTGCTCTTTTACAAACCAATCAAGAAACTGCATAGTACGGAAATCCTTATTCTCGTATGCTGCTGCATAAATATCGTTTATCAGTGAAGTAACGTATTCTTCATGCTCAAGACCAGCTTTAAGAACATCCATATGGCAGGTTAATACCTTATCAGGTTTGGAAATAGCTTCAAGTGAAACCTTCTGATTTTAATTCTGGAGATACTGATAGAAAAGCATTGCATGGTCACGTTCTTCCTGTGCCTGAATCTTGTACCAGTTTGCAAATCCGTCAAGTCCGGCGTCATCAAAATAATTTGAGAAATCAAGATAGAGATATGCAGAGTAAAATTCCTTATTGATCTGCTGATTCAACAGCTCATGAACTTTAGCATTCATAATATTATTTCTTCCTTTCTGATTTAATTACACATAATATGTGTATTTTCAATTTGTGATGGTTTTATTATATCATATTTCCATATAAAAATCAATAATAAAATATACCGAGTATGTGTAAAAAATATATAATGCCCTCATCGCACCGTAGACATATTACATTCATAACGGGCGGATGTAGGCATCCGCCCCTACATAAGAAATAAAAAAAATATGTTTGCCCACGAAAATTTTACACATACATATACCGAAGTTGCAATGCTTCACAAAATATGGTATAATAAAAGAAGAAATATAACGTTCCGGAGGTGCACATTGGAAAAACTATTTGACAGTATTATAGATATAGGAGAACAGATGCTTATAAGCGGTGCTGAGGTTCACAGAGTAGAGGATAGCCTGAAAAGAATATTTTCTGCTTATGGTACTAAACGAACTGACGTATTTATTATAACAAGCAGTATTGTTGTCACTGTGCATACGAATGACAAAATATATACGCAGACAAGACGTATTACTGAAACTTCTGCGGATTACGAAAAACTTCATAAACTTAACGAACTTTCACGGAATATATGCAAGAACCGATATTCAGAAGATGAAATCAGAAAACAGCTTGATTCGATATCCAGCAGTAAAAAATACCCTTTATGGCTTGAATTTATATGTTACGCTATTATTGCCGGAGCTTTTACACTATTTTTCGGCGGAGGAGCAACAGAAGCCGCCGCATCATTGATAATTGGTGCATTAGTCAGATTTGTGATACTCCTCTGTGACAAAACGCTGAAAAACAAAGTATTCAGCAAATTTATCTCTGCATTTGCTGCAACTTCATTTGCTTTCTTAGCTCTGAAGCTAGACATTATCAAAACAGTCGATAAGGT
>JAFXEJ010000076.1 GCA_017513795.1 Ruminococcus sp. | reverse complement strand
TGCCAAAAAGGCGAAAGCAGAATGAAAATTTATCAAGGAAGGAAAACGAAGGAATGCTGTCGCATTTCAAGTTTTTCTGACACAGAGAAATTTTCTTTATGCCGAGTATTTGACGGCAAGGTTTAGTTGGGGGAGCAATATATTCGTTTTACAAACGATACATGCTCCTTCAATTCGTAAAATCCATTTTTCTGATAAAAGCCATAAGCAGGTACATTATTCTCTGTTTGCAAGAAAATTTGCACCAACCCAATTTCTTTTATTGCTTTTTCGATTTCTTTTATAAAATAAGTTCCTATGCCATTTCCTTGCTTATCTGTCTGTATGCATAATTCATCGATATAATATTCTGTACCGGAATACCAATGCCTAATATGCCCCATAGATATACCTATCAATTTATCATCTTCGAATAAACCATATGCCAATGAATTACTTTGTCCGACCAAGTCAGACAAATACAAATCCAACTGTTCTTTGTTTGACCAATCATCATTCCATGGTTCGATTGTAAATACACCTGTAAACAACTTTTTTATGGCCTCTATTTCATTCATTCCTATTCTCTTAAAGCTGTACATTTACACATATCCTCTCTGCTGCATATTCTTATTCATCTGTAAGTTTATTATAACAAAGCCAACATAAAAAGTCAATGACACAAGCAACGCAAGTATGTGTAAAATATATATAGGCAATGTAGGGTGCGATGCCCACATCGCACCGCAGACATATTACATTCATAACGGGCGGATGTAGGCATCCGCCCCTACATAAGAAATAAAACCAAAAATATGTTTGCCCACGAAAATTTTACACATACGCAACGCAAAGCCACTTTTGACATTGATATCAAAAGTAGCTTTATAATACTTCTATATGACTATCCGACATATTGATTGGATTTTTTTAGTTGTTTATAATCAATAAATGTACCCCCTGAAATTTTGTGCAAAATAACGAAGCTTCGGGGGTGTTTTTTTTGTGCAAATTGCTTGCAGTAAGGGTGAAAATATGTTATAATATTAATGAATGGTGTGCTCCATTCGATAATTATGTAAATCAACGAGGTGTATCAGATGAATCAGGATGTAACAAGGCTTGCGGAATCAATAGGCAAGGTCATCGTCGGAAAAAATGACACAATAATCAGGCTGATTGCTGCAATGCTCTGCGAAGGTCATGTTCTTCTTGAGGATGTTCCCGGCGTTGGAAAGACACAGCTTATCACATCACTTTCAAAATCTATCGGAGGAAAATTCAACAGAATACAGCTTACTCCCGATGTAATGCCCTCGGATATCGCCGGATTTACAATGATGGACCAGAACAGCGGTGAATTTATTTACCGTGAAGGCGCTGTAATGTGTAATTTTCTTCTTGCCGATGAAATAAACCGTGCTTCCCCGAAGGTGCAGTCTGCCCTTCTTGAAGCTATGGAAGAACGTCAGATAAGCCTTGACGGCGAAACTCATAAGCTGCCAAGACCTTTTCTTGTAATGGCAACTCAGAATCCCGTTGAAACATACGGAACATTTCACCTTCCCGAAGCGCAGATGGACAGATTCTTTATGAAGCTGTCAATGGGATATCCCTCAGAGGATGAGGAAATAATGATTCTTGAGCGTACTGAAAAGCATAATCCGATAAATAATATAGAAGTTCCGGCTATGACGATAGAAGATGTTCAGAAAATGCAGGATGAGGTCCGTGGTGTACGTGTGACTGAACAGGTGAGACAGTATATAGTACGGCTTGTAAATTCAACAAGAAACAACAGAAATACTATTCTTGGAATCAGTCCGAGAGGAAGCATTGCTCTGTATAAAGCGTCAAAGGCGCTTGCCTATATTTATGGCAGAGAATATGCAACTCCCGACGATGTAAAAAATATGGCGGTAACTGTTCTTGCTCACAGAATAATACTTTCACCGCAGGGAAAAACGGCTTTCGGCACAAATGAAGCATTTGTTGAAAATCTTCTTTCAGAGACAGCCGTGCCGTCAATGAGTGCAAAATGAAAAAATTCGGAACATTTATAAGTATCGCTGCAATTGCGTTTCTTCTCTATATTTTCACCTTTTACATTGAAGGTGAAATGGGAATCGTGCTGATAGCTTTTCTCATAATTCCGCCTGTGATTTCGTTTCTGCTTGCATTCGGCGCAAGAAAGAGAATTACAGTCAGCATATCCTCGGAAGCGTATGTGAAAAAAGGAAGCGAGCTTGAAGTTACGGTAACTGTTGAAAAAAGCGGAAAGCTTCCGATTGCAGTTGCAGAAATATGTACAGCTTCGTCCGAGGTATTTGAAAAGCAGAATAAAAAATACAGGCTTTCACTTCTTACGGAGAGGAAAAGTGTATTTACATATAAAATCAAAGCTCTTACGGGCGGAAACGGCGAAATATCTGTGAAAAATCTGTATTCATGTGATTTTCTCGGATTCATCAGATTCAAGGTCAGGACAGATCTTCCTGAACCTGTATCAGTAGGAGTAATTCCGGAAATTCCCGATGTAAAGACAAGTTCGCAGCTTTTCAGACAGGTTGCAGATTCCGTTCTGACAAGCGATGACGATGACGAAAACGATACAGAGCTTATGTATTCCTCAAATTCCATGCCGGGATACGAGCATCGTGAGTATATTCAGGGTGATCCTCTGAAAAGAATAAACTGGAAGCTTTCTTCTAAAAAACGCAAGCTTATGGTACGTCTTGATGAAGCGGTATCTATGGTACGGCCGCTTGTGGTGTTTGATCTTTACAGAAGCTCCGGCGCTGATGCTGAAAAGGCTGTGCTAAAGGAAGAAAAACTGATATGTGCAGTTATTGGTCTGCTGAAATCTCTTGTAAAGCATGGAATTTCATGCAACTTTATCTACAATTCGGCAGAAGGCGCTGTTATGGAAAGCATTGACAATATAGATTATCCGGATGTTCTTCTTCTGAAAATACTTGCGGTAAAGGTAATGCCCGACCGCAGAATAGAAGCGGAAACACAGGGCTCAGTCTGCTCCTGTATTGCGGCTACTACAGTTCCGGACGGAAGCTTTTCGGGTATTCTTAAAAGCGTTGAAGGTGCTTCCGAAAAAAGCATAATCATCCCCGAAAGGGCAGAGTATAAGGCTTTTTCTGAGCTGTGGTATCTTGACGAAACTGATAACATGTTTAAATTGGTATGAAAATATGCATGAAACTGAAAATAAATCAACAGGGCTGAAAGCTCGGATTATCAGATATCTGTGCGATCCGGTGCTTATTTACACTGTGATCGCAATGACAGCGATCATGTATCATTACTGCAAGTCAATGCGGACGGCAGTTTATGCATTGGCTTCACTTGTGATAGGACTTCTGTTTTTCCGACTGATGGATTACATGGGAAAGCATAAGTGGATAGGCGGAGCAGCTTATATAGCTGTATCGTTTCTGATTTTGCAGGCTGTGCTTATCTGTACTCAGGTTGGTGCAGAAAAATACCCGATTCCCTTTGGAGTATGGTTCATGACTCCGCAGTCAGTTGTGGATTTCAACGGCTGGTATACACTTGCGATATTCCTGATGTTCATGTACTTCATGGGTACAGTTATTTATTACTATACTCGTGTGCGCTACAGGATATTCATGAATTTCCTCATATTTATAATTCCTTTCACCATTTACGGTAAGGAAGCCGAGCAGATGCCGATTCTTCTGATAATTCTTATGTCAGTAGGATATATAATGCTTTTTGTGTATTTCAGAGAGCTGAAGGACAGCGATACGGTTGTCATAACTGATAAGAAGGAAACATGGCGGTCAGCCGGAATATACGCACTGCTGTTTGCGGCAGTTGCAGCAGTTTTCCCTAAGCCGGCGATAGAAGCCGACCGTTCATTTATAGAATCACTTATTTCTGCGGAGCGATTTACTGATCGTCTTCTTGCCATGCTTGGAGATTTTCAGGAATCATCTTCGGGAGGTCAGTACAGAGGCGTTGACAGCGATGAACATCTGTTTTATGTTTCCGCAGATGAGGAACTCCACTTTAAAACAGGAACATTTTCATTTTACGATTATAATTATGATACATGGAGTATCGGCGATGCTGATTCCATGGAAATTGCCGAATATAAAGATTCCCGAATTGAACTCGAAGAAGTCGGCGTACTTACACAGGCTATTCTTACAGCGGCAGAGTTAGACAGCGGTTTTGCCGAAGAATTCGGGCTTTCCGGATATTCTCCGGAGGATATAGCTGTTCCGGACGTTGGAAAAGCGTCTATATATAATGCTGTGCGTATGGGAGATGTTGTTCCTGTTCCGCAGTCTGCAAAGAGCCTTGTGTGGTCATGTGCAGCACGGTCTATGGAAATTCTGAAAACAGGTGTCATACGCATCCGTGGACGGGAGAATTCTTACGGAACAGCCGAATTAAAATACAGTTATTACAGAGGTACATTTTTCGAAAACGTAAACAACAAGGAAGTTGTCGATATTATTTCTCGGTCAGATTATTCTGATCTTCTTTGGAGGGCGAGCAGAGTTCTTGAAAGAGAATCGGAATATTACGATGAAGAAAATGAAATCATTGAAGACTACGCAAGGCTTCTCCGAAGGGAGTACAATGATTATTCTGATTACATCGAGGGACTTCTTGATTACGGCGATAAAAGCCGGATATATGATCTGGCACAGGAGATAACTCAGGGACTTGATTCTGATTATGACAAGGCTAAAGCGATTGAGCAGTATTTTTTCCTGAACGATTTTATATATGATCTGGAATATGTGAAATCAAGAGGAGAAAATGTTGAAAATTTCCTTTTCAATACAAAGCGTGGAGTATGCTTTGAGTACGCCACATCAATGGTAATGCTTGCAAGAGCTGCGGGTATTCCGGCACGATACTGCGAAGGCTATCTTGTTTCTCAGATGCATGAAAATCAGAAATATAATACAAATATGCTCATAACTCCAAAGGATGCCCATGGCTACCCGGAGCTTTACATTGAAGGCTATGGCTGGATGACATTTGAGCCGACTATTTCTGCCGGAACAAATGAGGAAGAAAAGCTTGATCTTTTTGAAATGCTCATGATCGCCGGAATCATTCTTTTCGGATTGCTGATCCTTATTCTGATATTCATCAAGATATATCCGTCGCTTTCGCATAAGCTCTTTGTTATCCGATGCGGAAAAAAATCTCCCGAGGATATGGTAAAGGCAGTTATGTACAGACTTTGCAAGGTATATCATATTTCAGGAGTGAATACATCGCACGAGGCAGCAAAAGAAATAATGAGAATTTCCGGAGCTGATGTTTCAATACCGGCTGATCTCTTTGACGATGTTGTTTACGGCGAGAAATCAATAAGCAGTCAGGATGCGGAAAAGGTCCTGAACACCTATGTTTCAGCATATGAAGCATATCGTGAAACCAAGAAAAAAAGGCGCATAAAGACCGCCTGAAACTCTGATGAACGGAGGTAATTATGCATACTGCAAATAAAAACGGGATTCTGAAAAGACTGTTCAGTTTTCTGATGGCACTGACATTCATTGCCGGAGTGATTCAGCTTGATCCGATAAAAATGAAAAGAACCTTAGCCGCTGAGGATTATCACACATGGCGGCAGATGGATCCACGATGGGGAAGTATCAGTATGAACGGCACAACAGTTGCAAGCTCAGGATGTCTGATAACGTCACTTTCTATCATGGCAAGAGCTTCTGATTCACTGGATGATGCTGCTCTTGAAAATCTCGGTATAACAAGCATTGACGATTTCAATCCCGGAGTGCTTGCACAAGCCTATAACAACAGAAACGGCTTCAACTACGGAGGCGCTATTGCAAGCTGGGGAACTATCAGCCAGATAATTCCGCAGATCACCTTCATAAAGGATTCCTATCTTAAAAGCTATACACAGGCGGATATCGCAGCAGAACTGAAGTCGATGATGGATCAGGGATATCACGTTATACTCAACGTCAACTGGCACTGGGTATATATTGAAGGCGTTGTCGGAAACGATATATATATGATTGATCCGGCATGTGATACACGCCTGCTTTATGATTACTATACCCTTTTCGGAGGAAATGAATACTGGCTTATGAAATGCAAGAATCCGCCGGCACCGTTTACTCCGCCGGTTTCTGATGTCACAACTACGACTACAACTGATGTTACGGGTGAAATTGTCACAACCGATACAACAGAGACTACAGAAACTACTGCTACAACGTATCAGGAAACGACAACAACTACCACAACGAAGTCTGTAACACAGCTGACTTCAACAACAACTAAGAAATCCACTACAGATACGACTGCAACAACAACGACAAAGAAATCTACCACAAAGTCGGCTTCAACGACTACAACAACTAAGTCTGCAACAACGACTGCAACGAAAACCACGACAGCTTCTTCCTCATCAAAACCGGTCACTACAACAAATATGCCGGCTGGTGAGTATTACAATCCAAAGGCGGCTGAAATAGGTATTTACGCTTCTTCCGATATGTCGGGAAAGCCGATAGCTTTCGTCAGGATGACAGAAGTAGTCGATGCTCTGGAATGCAAGGGCACAGCCGGACATATCGCCGGTTCGGACGGTTTTGCAGGATGGATCGATCTTTCCAGAATGCTTCCTGTAAGAAATGAAGCTGCCCGTGAAAGAGGCGATATAAACGGCGACAAAAAAATTGATATGATTGATCTTGGATTGTTGAGCGATTACCTCGGCAGTCTTGACAATATGCCGGACGGCGTTTCGATTTTTACTGGCTGCGAAAAAGAAGCAGCTGATATAAACGGAGACGGCAAGGTAAGCAGCGGAGATGTCCTTGTTTGCCTGATGCTTGTCTGCGGATAAGGAGAACTTTTTATGGAATGGACAGAAGTAAATATCTATACGGCTTCGGAGGGAATTGAACTTCTTT
This sequence comes from Ruminococcus sp., assembly GCA_017513795.1. Classification (GTDB taxonomy): domain Bacteria; phylum Bacillota; class Clostridia; order Oscillospirales; family Ruminococcaceae; genus Ruminococcus. Next base: position 8,526 of record JAFXEJ010000076.1, on the reverse strand, counting down.
GCGCAAAGCTTATGGATATTGGTATCAAAGGATTTGTTATTCAGGATGCCGGAGATTTCAATGAATTTCTGGAGAACAAGGATGGCAAGTGGGATTATATCGACGAAGATCTGATGGGACTTTCAGACTGTGAAACGAGGATAACAGTTTATCTGCCCTCAAATTCTCAGGGAGCTGATATGCTTCTTTCGATCAGAGCGATGCTTGCTGAGCTTAAAGAAGCTGATACTGACGGTATCTACGGACGCCTTGAAGCTGAGCTTTCCAGTATTCGTGAGGAAGACTGGGCAAATAACTGGAAGCAGTATTTCAAGCCGGTGAAAATCGGTGAGAAGCTCGTTATAAAGCCTTCGTGGGAGGAATACGAAAACGACGGAAGCAGAATTATTCTGGAAATAGATCCGGCTTCAAGCTTCGGTACAGGACAGCATCACACAACAAGATTGTGTCTGGAGCTGCTTGAAAAGAGTCTGAATAGCGGCGACAGAATTCTCGATATGGGCTGCGGAAGCGGAATTCTTTCGATCGGAGCAATGCTTCTTGGTGCAGAAAGTGCTGTAGCTGTCGATATTGAACAGAATGCAGCTGAAACAGCTATGGAAAATGCTGTTAAAAATAATATAAGTCCCGAAAAGTATGAAACTTTCTACGGAAATATTCTGACTGACGAAAAGCTTGCGGACAGAATTGATGCAAAATATGATGTTATCGCAGCGAATATCGTGGCAGATGTTCTCATAGCGATGAAGGATCACTTCGTTCGTTACATAAAAAAAGGCGGAATACTCATTGTTTCGGGCATTATTGAAGAAAGGATGCATGAGGTTATCGGCGCTCTGGAGGGAGTCGGCTTCAGCAATCCTGAAATTAACGTAAAAGAAGGATGGGCAGCAGTAAAGCTTGCAGCACCCCTTTAATTCCCCGCAGATAAGGGATAATAAATAAATTTAAATAGAAGGAGAATGGTTAAAGTGGCACTTTTTAAGAAGAAAAAGAAGGATGAACAGGTTCAGGAGGTAAATCCTCAGGAACAGCTTAAAAAAGAAAATGAAGCTCTTGTAATGGAGGTTCTTACAAATCTCAATGAAAAGCTCAACGGAACTCTTTACGATAACTGCATCATCATGCCTAAGGGTTATACAATTGATGTTCAGGTAGGAAACAAAGAGGACAGAGGCGCAGTAAAGCTTATTCAGTTCATTTTCATTATCAAAAATGATGAATTCGACGAGCCGCTGCTTGATCCTGTTGACGCACAGGGCGGTACTGAACAGGAAGCTGCAAAAATGGCAGCAGATATCTTCTATGCTGGTCTCTGGCACCCCATTGATATGGCTATCAATAAGAAGAATCCTGCACCGATTTCAGTTGATTTCCTCGGACAGCACTATGATTTCGATATGTACTGTCAGTCTGTTGTAAGAATCAGAGCCGGCGAGCAGCCTAAGCAGCCTGTTCTTCTTGCAAAATATCTTATGAACGAGCTTCCTAAGTATCTTGGCTCAAAGAAGTATTACTGGGTAAGAATTTATCTTGCTAAGCTTCACGTTCCCGCAAACGAGGAAACAGGCGAGGAAGCTAAAACAAGAAAGATGATAGAAGTTCGTGTAAACGGCTCTGTATGTCCGCAGCTTGGCGAGCTTCTTGCTCCATACATTGATTCATGGGACGATACAGAAGGATTTGCATGTGAAAAGCAGTATGTTATCTTCGTTCAGCGTGATGAGGATAAGTGTCCTTTCAACAAGGAACTTGTAATGACAGCTGCTAAGGGATGCCTCGAACTGATGTGCAAGATCGAGACAAGAGAAGATTATATGGCTCTTGCTGAAAAGCTTGAAGAAATGACAGAGGGAAACAAGGCTCTTGCTTCAGAGATCAGAATTTTCATTCCTGAGATCCTTGCAAAAATCACCGTTGGATACCGTGAAGGCGATAGTCTTTTCCTTCTTGAAGGAGAGGGCGACGATCAGAAGCAGATCGAGTTCAAGAAAACACAGCTCAGATCTTATTTCTACCTCCAGCAGGCAATACTCGAATTCCTTGCATCACGTCCTCCGCAGGAAGAAGTTAAGAAGATCGTTGTGAACAGCGTCGCATTCAGAGAGTTGATGAAGGTTCAGAAGCAGCTTACAGATCAGGGACAGAAGTTCAATATGTCAGATCTGTTTGTTCCCGGAACATCCTACAAAATCGGCGAACCCGATTACAAGGTATGGTAAGCTGAAAAAACAACTATTTTCTCGAAAAAATCCAAAAAAACCCTTGACAAAGGACTTGCTTTGTGGTAGAATATTATTGCCGCTTGTAACCGGGCTTTTAAAGTTGTGTTCTCACACGCCCGACGCAGCGAGTTTATGAAAAGGCAGGTGCCAGAAATGTACGCAGTTATTGAAACCGGCGGAAAGCAGTATCAGGTAAACGAGGGTGATATCATCTTCATCGAAAAGCTTGCAGTTGAAGCTGACGAGACAGTTACATTCGACAAGGTTGTAGCACTCGGCGCAGACGATGGACTTAAGATCGGTGCTCCCTATGTTGAAGGTGCAGCAGTTGAAGCTAAGGTTCTTAAGAACGGTAAAGCTAAGAAGATCACTGTTTTCACTTACAAGCCTAAGAAGGGCGAGAAGAAGAAGCAGGGACACAGACAGCCTTACACTCAGGTGAAGATCGAAGCTATCAAGGCTTGATCATGATCCGTGCAGAATTTTACGAAAAAAATGGGAAGCTCAGCGGCTTCAGACTGAGTGGTCATGCAGGTCTTGCCTCACGGGGCAGAGATGTTGCCTGTGCAGCAGTTTCTTCAGCAGTTCAGCTTGCAGTAAATCTGCTTGATGAATTCGGCTGTTCTCCTGATGTAAAAGTCGGAGAAAACGTGATAAAATGCACAGCAGACTGTCAGGATGATACAGCGTCAAGATTGCTGTATCGGCTGAAACAGCATTTTGAAGCAGTACTTGAAGAATTCCCGAACACAATTAAAATCACTATTTCGGAGGTGTAAGTATGTTTAAGATCAGTATGCAGTTCTTCGCTCATAAGAAGGGTGTTGGTTCTACAAAGAACGGCCGTGACTCTGAGTCCAAGAGACTTGGCGTTAAGAGAGCAGATGGACAGTTCGTTAAGGCAGGAAACATCCTCGTTCGTCAGAGAGGTACACATATCCATCCCGGCGAGGGCGTAGGCATTGGTTCAGATGATACATTATTCGCTACAGTAAGCGGTAAGGTTAGATTTGAGCGTTTAGGCCGTGACCGTAAGAAGGTTTCTGTTTACGAGCAGTAATCATTTTTAAAATGCGCATAAATCCCGAGCAGCTTGCTTGGGATTTTTCTTTAGAGGACTATCGGGAGGTCGTAAAATGTTTGTAGACCGTGCAAAAATAATTATAAAGGCTGGCGACGGCGGCGACGGAGCAGTTTCCTTTCACCGTGAAAAGTATGTAGCGGCAGGAGGTCCCGACGGCGGCGACGGCGGCAAGGGCGGAGATGTTGTTTTTCAGGTGGATGACAACTTCTCAACGCTTATTGATTTCAGATATAAAAGAAAATATTTCGCAGAGCGCGGTCAGAACGGCGGCGCAAGAAATTGTACCGGCAGAGGAGCTCCTCCTCTTATAATAAAGGTTCCGAGAGGAACTCTTATCCGTGACGCAAAAACAGGAAGAATCATGGCTGATATGTCTACCGACGAGCCTAAGATTCTTGCAAAGGGCGGACGTGGCGGCAAGGGAAATGTTCACTTCGCCACACCGACAAGACAGATTCCGAAATTTGCAAAGCCTGGTTTTCCCGGCGAGGAATTTGAAGTTTCTCTGGAGCTTAAACTTCTTGCTGACGTTGGTCTCGTAGGCTATCCGAATGTAGGAAAATCCACGCTTATTTCAGTAGTAAGCGCTGCAAAGCCCAAGATCGCCAACTACCATTTCACGACGCTTACTCCCGTTCTTGGAGTTGTAAGAACAGGTGAGGAGAAATCCTTCGTTATGGCGGATATACCCGGACTTATCGAGGGCGCCGGCGATGGTGCAGGTCTTGGACACGAATTCCTCAGACATGTTGAAAGATGCCGTCTTATCGTTCATGTTGTGGATGTTTCCGGCATTGAGGGACGTGATCCAAAAAGCGATTTTGAGATTATAAACAAGGAGCTTGCAAAGTTCAATGAGGAGCTTGCTCTCCGTCCGCAGATCGTTGCAGCCAATAAATCGGATATGGCATCTGAGGAGCAGATTGCCGATTTCCGCAGCTATATCGAGGAACAGGGAATTCCTTTCTTCTGTATTTCAGCGGCTACAACAAAGGGAACTACAGAGCTTGTCAATAAGATCACAGAGGTTCTGGAGACGCTTCCTCCTATCAAGGAGTATGAAGCTGAACCGATCCCGCAGGCTGAGCTTGACGAAATGGCAGGCGCAGGAAAGCAGTTCGGTATCTTCGTTGAGGACGGAATCTATTATGTTGAAGCTCCGTGGATGCAGCCTATCATGCGTACAGTTGATCCAGATGACTATTCGTCGCTCCAGTATTTCCAGCGTGTGCTTATCAACAGCGGAATTATTGCGAAGCTTGAGGAAATGGGCATTCAGGAAGGTGATACTGTAGACCTTGAAGGCTTTGAATTTGACTTTGTATATTGATATGAATAAAGATTTTTTATCAGAACGTGAAGCGAATGCGTATAGTCCGCTGAGCCTTGCATTTCTCGGCGACAGTGTATATGATACGCTGGCGAGGGAGTATCTGCTGCGTCAGGCGAATATGCCTGTTGCAAAGCTCCATTCGGCTAAGATTCGTCTGGTTTGTGCTGAATTTCAGTCAGCAGCTTATGATACTCTTGCAGAAAATCTGAGCGACCACGAGCTTGCCATTCTTAAAAGAGGACGAAATGCTACGGGAAATACCGTTCCAAAACACGCCGATGCTGTGCAGTACCGCAGAGCTACGGCGGTAGAGTGTCTTTTCGGATATCTCTTTCTTACCGGACAAAATGATCGTATCCGTGAGCTGTTCGATATAATAATAGATGCGTATAACGCTTCATATAATAAAGACTGTGATTCTTCGGCAGATAATGCAGGAAGTCTTAACTAAATCATGATAGGAGTGTAAAAACCTATGTCAGGTCATTCAAAATGGAATAATATAAAGCGTAAAAAGGAAGCAACAGACGCTGCTAAGGGAAAGATCTTCACAAAGATCGGACGTGAGATCACTGTTGTAGTTCGTGAGGGCGGTCCTGATCCCAATAATAACAGCAAGCTTCGTGACCTTATCGCAAAGGCAAAGGCTAACAACGTACCTAACGATAACATTGAGCGTGTTATCAAGAAGGCTGCTGGCGGTGAGGACAAGAACAACTACGAAAACATCGTATATGAGGGATATGGTCCCAACGGTGTTGCTGTAATCGTTGAGTGTCTTACAGATAACAGAAACAGAACTGCTGGTGAAGTTCGTCACTATTTCGATAAATTCGGCGGAAATCTCGGAACTATCGGATGCGTTTCATTCATGTTCAGCACAAAGGGAATCGTTGTTTTAGAGAATACAGGTCTTGATGAGGACACTGTAATGGAAGATGTATTTGAGTGCGGCGGTGATGATTTCGATATCAGCGAGGAAACTGTTGAGATCGAGTGTGCACCCGAAAATGTTCACGCTGTAAGCGAAGCTCTTTCTGCGAAGGGATATACAGTTATTTCTGCTGAGGCAGAGCAGGTTCCTTCAAATTATACAGCTCTTACAGATGAGGAACACATCAAGAAGATGAATCTTCTCCTTGAGCATCTTGAAGATAACGACGACGTTCAGAACGTATATCATAACTGGGAGATGCCTGAAGAATAATGACAAATGGACAGCTTTCGGGCTGTCCTTTTTGGAGGTGGAGATAATGAAAATCATAAGAATTATATTTTCTGCTGTATTCTTTTTATTAAATGCAGCTGTAATTTTAAGAATGTTTGGTATAGCACTGTTTATAGGCACATATGACATATTCTGGATTGTATATTCATTCTCGCTGCTTGTATGGATCGTTTTAATCTGCAAGACGAAAAAGAAATTATTAATTGTCCCGTTATGTATATATGGATGTATATTCTGCATAGCTCCATTCAGAATCGGAGGTATTTCTGATGTACATATGACAAAGATTGAGTCGCCAAATGCTGAAAATACGGTTATGGTAAAGGAATTTCGCAGACCAATTCATTCCGGATTTTCAATTTATAAAAGATGCTTTCTGAATATTTATTATATGACTTCTCTGAAAGATATGCAGACAGGTTATTATCCGTTTTCTGAGGGAAAGGGAGAATATGAGTGGCTTGATGAAGATACGGTCACATTGAAGTATCCATACTCAAAAGATAGCGATAAGTTTAATGAAGTAACCGTCAAGTTTAATTAATATAATTCGGAATCAGGGGAAATGTAATATTTCAACACCTGTCCGAATATAGTTTAAAGAAATATAAATTCAGCGAGGTGCAAAGATATGGGAATCATCGGATTGCTATTGCTTTCGGTCGGACTTGCAATGGATGCATTTTCTGTTGCAGTCTGCAAGGGACTCAGCATGAAGAAGCTTAATGTCAGAAGCGGTCTTATCATTGCGTTGTTTTTCGGAGTTTTTCAGGGATTAATGCCGCTTGCCGGTTATTTTCTTGGAAGCCGATTTTCCGGATATATCGACTCTGTCAGCCATTGGGTAGCATTCATACTTCTTGGAATAATAGGCGGAAAGATGATATGGGAAGCGTTCCACGATGAAGAAAATGATACAGAAACGGAATACAAGCTTGCTCTCGGAGAACTAACAGTGCTTTCAGTGGCTACGAGTATCGACGCACTTGCCGTTGGAATCGTCTTTGCGGCGGAAAAGGTGAATATCATACTCTCGGTAATTATGATAGCAGTAATAACTTTTGCAATTTCTTTTTCCGGCGTTGTGATTGGAAATAAATTCGGCAGTCGTTTCGAGAAAAAAGCGGAAATTGCCGGAGGAGCTATCCTTGTACTTATCGGATTGAAAATGCTTCTTGAAGGGTTCGGAATTATATAAAAAAACGGACGGAAAATTCCGTCCGTTTAATTTTGATATTGAAATCACGAATTTTCTCCGAAGTCAGGAGATTTTTTTATTTTTGATTCAAGTTTTTTCATTGCCTTGAATTCATATGCCGCCATGATAATTGCAAACACAGCCGATAGTACATCTGCGATAGGTCCGGTATAGAGGATACCGTTTATACCGAATATCAGCGGAAGAATCAGAAGAATCGGCACAAAGAAGATGATCTGTCTTGTCAGCGAAAGGAATACACCCTTGATTGATTTTCCGATAGAGGTGAAGAATGTAGAAGTAATCGGCTGGAGACAGTTTATCCATGTGAAGAACAGGAATATCCGGAAGAATTTTACGCCGAATTCATAGTATGAGTCGCTGCCTTTTCCGAATATCATAAGAATTTCTTTCGGGAATATCTGGAACAGTACAAAAGCCAGAATAGAGATTCCGCCGCCGGCAATAACTGCAAGACGATATGCTTCACGCACACGGCTGAAATTTCTTGCGCCGTAGTTGAAGCTTTCGATAGGCTGAGTTCCCTGAGCAAGACCGATAACGATAGAAAATACGATCATATTTACCTTCATGATGATACCGGCAACAGCGATAGGATCATCAGCACCGTAAGAGGAGAGTTCTCCGTAATGCTTGAGAGAGTTGTTAAGTACTACCTGAACGATACCGATAGCTATCTGATTGAAGCATGAAGCCATTCCGATAGAAACAACCCTGTTGAGGTGAGCTCTCTGAGGGATGAAGTGTTTTTTCTCCAACTTGACTGTCTTGAACTTGAAAGCATATACAATAACCATTACGGCAGAAACGACCTGACCGATTACAGTTGCAGCAGCAGCACCAGCCATTCCCCATTCAAATACGAGGACAAAAAGAGCGTCAAGCACGATATTTATAACAGCGCCGACAAGGTTAAGGAGCATAGTTACCTGAGGACTGCCGTCAGCACGGACGAGATGTCCGCCGCCAGCAGAGATCAGCAGAAACGGAAATCCGAAAGCTGTTACTCTGACGTAATCCTCTGCGTAGGGGAGAACCTTATCAGTAGAGCCGAAAAGCTTCAGCATTGGGGTAAGGAATACAAGAGTGACTGCCATAAGAATCACGCCGCATACAGCAAGTAAAGTGAGTGAATTTCCGGCGTAATATCCGGCACGTTTCTTGTCGCCCATGCCGGTTGACAGATTGAAGCATGAAGCACCTCCGATACCGAAAAGCAGCGCAAGAGACATGCACAGCGTAGTCAGGGGAAAGGCGATATTTGTGGCAGCATTTCCGAGAGGACCGATTTTTTGTCCGATGAAAAGCTGATCGACCATGTTGTAGAGTGCACCTACAAGCATACCGATGATACTTGGCACTCCGAATTTAATCATAAGTTTGCTTACCGGAGCCGTTGCCAGTGGGTTAAATTCTTTTGTTTTTTCCATTAAAATC
>JAFXEJ010000075.1 GCA_017513795.1 Ruminococcus sp. | reverse complement strand
TTCCTCAAATCTATACATAACATCCTCCGAAGTGCAAGCTTTTTCATCATTTTTCGTATTTTCCCTTGCACTTCTATTATATCACATTAGGGCACTTTTGTCGATATTTCGGCGAATGTTTATGGTTTGAGGAGAGACTAATTATGCAGAAATCCGCAGCAGAGCCCCACTACAACGGAGAACGCTACATCGGAATTGATACAGATATCCTTAAACTGCCGAATGTTAAGTTTGCAGACGGCGATATTCATCTTGACGATGAGCTGTTCCTGTTCAGTGGTATCGCAGGCAGACGTTGTTATCCGCAGGGAAACAGAAAGCTGTCCCGTATGGAAAACGGCGTACAAGTCCCCGATGACTTCCTACATGAACAGTGTCTTGTAATAAAACAGAACGGCAAGAGTTGGCTGCTTTCGGGCTGTGCTCACAACGGTATACTCAATATCCTTGACAGATACAAGGAAATGTTTGACAGCTATCCCGACTATGTTATCACAGGATTTCACATGATGAAGCGTGAGGGCGAGCATACCGAGGAAGAAAAAGCTGTTATCATTCAGACAGCACAGGAACTTTCACAGCTTGATACTGTCTTTTACAGCGGTCACTGCACAGGCATTCCTGCATTTGAACTGATGAAACAGATCATGGGCGGCAAGCTAATAGCTCTACACAGTGGAGAACAAGTGATAATCGTTGAAAAGTGAACAAATAGAGCAAGCCCCGCTTCACTGGTGATTCAGTGGTGCGGGGCTCTATTTTTAATACTGATTGATATTAGTGAATAAGCTGTTTAGCTTTTCGTATAGCTCATATACTACCGGATTAGCTATCTGCAATGCATCAGGCTCTACAGCTTTCAGGCGATCGTCAGCTATCATTATCTTCCTTTTCAGGAAATCAACCGTCATTTCATAGGAATTCATCTCGAAAATGAGCTGAAGGGTATCTGATGATACGCACTCGCTTCTGTACACATTATCGCCAAGCTCAATGTTATCTACAGCATCAGCGAATATATGGAAGCGCTTTACGGCCTGTCTGACTTTTTCCTGATAGAAATCCTCTTCAATAGCGTTCTGGGAGAAGAAAACATCTCTGGTACGGAGAACTTCTGTGGAGAGTAGCGCTTCTGCCTGCTTTCGGATAACGGCTTCAATTGCATTGATACGCTCCGTAGTGAAGGTATCATCGCCTCTGAATTTAAAGGAGAAGTCGCAGATTATCTTTACACGGTCTCGAAGTGAGTCGTTCATCGCCATCTGGCCGATACGGGTGAAGTCATCACCAAGAACTGGTGCATATTCAAACAGCTTGTCGCCGATATTTTCGAAGTCTGCCATAGAAACATATGGCAACATAGAAAGATTCAGGTCGAATACAGGAGCCATTCCTTTGATCTCAAGGGTGTCATTATCAAAGAGGACACCGTAGTTTCCGGCGTGTCGGTCCTGATTGAAGCAGAGAGAATCCACTACGAGCATTTCACGGAATGCCTGTGATGCGCCGATGCTTTCAAAATAATCGAAAACATCCTGCAAGCCTTTGGCCTTCATTAGCTTTGAGAAGGAAGCATAACCGTACTGTTCGTTAGTGAAAAGATTGCACTTGGAGGCAAGCTTATCATGAAGCAGTACAGTGTGATACGGAACATAATTATCCGGACTGATAATGGCAGCGATTTCTGATGCCAGCATTTCGCAATAAGGCTCCAAACCCGGTCCGTATTCGTTGCCACGCTTGTAAATGAAGATATCTGAACCGAAGCTGCCGGGCTGTTCTTCCTTTCGGAAGCACTTACGGAAGGAGCCTTCACAGGCAAGCTCAGGGGATGTGGACGAGAAATCAGCAACATACAGACCAACGCCTTCAAAAGCAAGACGGGAGATCGTCTCAGTGAACTGGTTGCTGTAAAGCGATACCTGTTCCCATGTCAGGTTTTCACGGTCTGATTTTATCCAGAACGTGTCATTGATAGTTGCTGCGTGTGTTGTTCTGATAAAGCCTTCGTTATCATCACAGCCCATCTGACGCATGATCTTCTGTAGGTGGGCATTGTGTTTTGATGACTTGCGGCTGTCGAGCCATGTGTTGATGTCATCGAAGCCATATGGTAGTTTTCCAATACGTTCAACCTCTATAAACAGGACTTTATCAGAGAAAGCAGTGGCGGGCTTTTTTTCAAATGTTGCAACAACATTGTTCTTATTCATTAAGAAATACATGACCTGACCGCCCTCCTTGTTCTATAATCCTTATTATTATAGCATACTTTTTGCAGTATATCAAGAGTTTTGAGGGAGAAAAAGCATAGAGGCATAAATGAGCAACCCCGTAGCACTGTGATTGATTTAGTGATACGGGGCTTTTTTTAGTAGATGAAATCATCCTGGAAGATAGGTAACAGTTATGATCTCAAAATGATTCTTTCTGCACCGTATCAGTCCGTCTCTCTGCATTTTACTAAGTTCATTGGAAAGCACAGACCGTTCCACATTGAGGTAGTCTGCAAGCTGTTGACGGTCAAAGGGGATATCAAACTCACGGGAATGCTTTTGAACCGATATGGTGTTCAGATACGCCATGATACGTCCACGCACCTGTCTCGGGGCAGTATGAAAGCTCCGGCTCGACAGGTGCAGATTTTTTCTTGTGGTGATAGTCAGAAGATTTGCAAGAAGTCTTGAACTTATCGTATCGTTGAGGTTAGCGAGCGACTTCATGCTCAGAAACACGATACTGCAATCCTCGGCAGCACATACATCAACAAGCATCGGCACATCGGGCAGGAGTGCATAGCTTTCTGCAAAGAACTGTCCCTTACCTACAAGGTTGAGTATCGTGCGGTTTCCCCACATATCATTGCTTTCAATAGTAACGCCGCCTGCCGTGACAAAGCAGAGCTTATCGGTGATCTCTCCCGATGAAAATATCATCTCACCTTTATTGTATTTCTTTTCGGCTGCATTAAGGGCTTTCAGAAGATCAGATATTTCGGTATCATCAAAGCCCTTGAACAGTATCGAATTATGCAAAACTGAAATATCCATATTTTTCTCCCGAAATGTTGTAATTACAACATACTTTCTTCTCTGATTATACTATAATGGATACAGAAAGTCAAGGAGGTTTTGCTATGATACGGAAAATAATTGAAATAGACGAAGAAAAATGCAACGGCTGCGGTCTGTGTGCTAAGGCTTGCCATGAGGGAGCGATCGCTATTGTGAACGACAAGGCTAAGCTCATGCGTGACGATTTCTGCGACGGCTTCGGTGACTGTCTCCCTGCCTGTCCTATGGACGCTATCCACTTCACCGAGCGTGAAGCGGCGGCTTATGACGAAAAGGCGGTACAGGCAAACAAGCAGAAAAAGTCCGCTTGCAGCGGTTTCACTTGTCCGGGTTCTGCATTGCAGAGCTTTACGCCAAAAGAAGATGACAGCGATGTTCGTGTTCCAGGCTGTCTGCGACAGTTCCCGATACAGATAAAGCTCCTGCCCACAAATGCACCTTATTTCAAGGGTGCTGATCTGCTTATCGCTGCCGATTGCACAGCTTACGCCTACGGGAACTTCCACCATGATTTTATCCGTGGGAAGATTACGCTCATCGGCTGTCCGAAGCTCGATGCTGTTGATTACTCAGAAAAGCTGACAGAGATATTCCGTAATAACGATATAAAGAGCATCACTCTCACAAGAATGACCGTACCATGCTGTGGAGGTATGGAGTATGCGATAAAACGTGCGATAGAAGCAAGCGGTAAGGATATTCCGCTTGAAGTTGCAGTCATTTCGCCGGACGGCAGTATCGTTGAGATAAGAAAATAACGGAGGTATTTATCATGGAACAGAAAATGTTTTGCTATCAGTGTCAGGAAACAGCAGGCTGTAAGGGTTGTACCGCTTGCGGTGTCTGCGGTAAACAGCCTAAAGTCGCAGCAATGCAGGACTTGCTTGTGTACGTTACAAAGGGGCTGTCTGCGTTGACAACTCAGCTCCGTGCAGAGGGACAGGCAGTCGATAAGGCTGTCAATCATCTTATCAGCGTGAACCTGTTTATCACGATCACCAATGCAAATTTCGATCTCGACAGCATTACCGCTAAGGTTACTGAAACACTTGCAGTCAAAGAAGAATTGCTCGGACAGGTGCAGAATAAAGAATCACTCCCCGAAGCAGCTCTTTGGAACGGTTCGGACTATACCGAGAAAGCAAAGACTGTCGGCGTACTTGCAACAGAGAATGAGGATATACGCTCTCTGCGTGAGCTGATAACCTACGGTCTGAAAGGACTTGCGGCATATACAAAACACGCAAACGCTCTGCTGAATGATGATGAGGAGCTTGATGCTTTCTTACAGTCGGCTCTTGCTAAAACACTTGATGACAGACTGTCGGTCGATGACCTTGTGGATCTCACGCTGGAAGTCGGCAAGTACGGCGTTCAGGGTATGGCTGACCTTGATGCTGCAAATACTACAGCATACGGCAATCCTGAGATCACGACAGTTGATATCGGTGTCCGCAAAAATCCTGCAATACTGATCTCAGGTCACGATCTGAAAGACCTTGAAATGCTCCTTGAGCAGACAAAGGATACGGGAGTTGATGTTTATACGCACTCGGAAATGCTACCTGCGCATTATTATCCGTTCTTCAAAAAGTATCCGCATTTCGCAGAGAAACTGCCGAAGGATACGGTCATTCTCACCGCAGGTTGTGCGAAGTACAAGTACAACAAGCTTAATCTTGGTGGCATCGGCGGTATTCCCAGAGTGCTTGATGCAGGACAGTGCAATGATTCTTATTCTTTGGCGCTGATCGCCCTGAAACTGAAAAAGGTATTCGGGCTTGATGATGTGAATGATCTGCCTATCGTTTACAACATCTCATGGTATGAGCAGAAAGCAGTCATCGTACTCCTTGCTCTGCTGTATCTCGGAGTGAAAAATATTCACCTCGGACCGACTCTGCCAGCGTTCCTGTCTCCGAATCTGGCAAAGGTTCTTGTGGACAGTTTCGGCATTGCGGGTATTACGAATGTTGACGATGATATGAGGATATTCGGCTTATGAGAAGAAAAGACCGTGAAGTGACCGATCTCAGCGAGATCATAGAGATCATGAAAAAACGCTGAAAATGCTGTTTCATTTCATGGCCGTCTGAGTTGTTGTTGTTATTGTTCATTCCATATTCTTCCATAATGTCATTTCCTCCATTCCCTGCTTTGGGGGTGAAGCACAATTCAATCCCCGCATCACTGGTATTCAGTGGTGCGGGGTATTTGGCTTTATAAAGATTATCTATTAACGCGGGTGCTTTTCTGATAATGCTTTTTCTTCTTTAAGCCATTCATTTTCAATTAAAGACAATATTCTCTGACGGTCATCAGTAAATGTGCCCCTCAAAAAGCTGATTTTATCGAAAATTCTCTGTCCCCATATTACATCTATTACTTGCTCTTGGTGATATGTTGCTTCGCTGGTACATCTTGTGATAACAGAAACTCCTGTCATATCCAAAATTTTATATGGGTATTGGCGTTCTAAAACAATTTTATTCTGGAATAGTTCATCATCAGAAATACTTTCATCCCAACAAATCAATAATAATTGTAGGCTGTTAAATCTAAAAATATATGACAGTACATATTTGTTAAAAATTTCAGGCTCCATCTTAATTTCAAGTTTCCCAAAAAAGAATCAGGAACAGGGGAAGTATTTACAGCAAGGCCAGCCAGTATTGTAACATTTCTTAATGCTTCTGTTTCAGTTTGATTTAAAAGAAAGTTAATTATGGTATCATTGAAAAACGAAATATCTTTTTTTCGTGAGCGCAGATCATTAAATGCGTATTTTAAGCACATTTTCTGAATCATTGTATAATCGTATTCAATATTCAATTCATCGTCTTTTAAATACTTCTTTAGGAAATACTTCTCTATAAATGCCTTGGCATATGAATCTATATATGAAATTCGATTATTATTGCAATCAGCGCATACATCCTTGACAATTGGATCTCCTTGATGTACTTTTATTCTTTCACTATCTATTGTTACAAAGCATTCAGGAAAAAGATCAAGAATGCCACATGAAATGATGTGTTCTTTTGTTCCTTTCGCCTCTTTACCACAATAAGCACAAATCATAATTTCATCTCCTTTACTCGTCAATAGATTTACTTCCACTTTGTACACCTTAACGAACGACAACCAAATGACAGTGTACCAACCTCTCTGTTATCCAAACCGCACATACATCTCACTGTGCAGATTGGTTGTCAGGCGTTTTTACTGCGTAGATGTTTTTCCAAATACAGTAAAAATGGGGTGAGGGTTGACACTGTTATTTAGTACAACAGGCAATAAATGCCGATAATTCGGGGGGGATTTATGCCTTATTTTTTGACATCAAAACTACGCACTCAACGTGCTTCGTTCTTGGGAAAAGATCGGCACCGGCAGCTTTAACAGCGGTATAACCATAATCTGCGAGCATTTTTGCATCTCTTGCGGCAGTTGCGGGATTGCATGAGATCATAACGATTTTTTCAGGCGATGCCTTTGCGATAGCTTTAATAGTGTCCTCAGAGCAGCCTTTGCGTGGGGGGTCAATCACGATTATATCAGGGGAACAGCCATTTTTTCGGAGATCTTCAAAAACTGCTCCGGCGTCTCCGCAGTAAAATTCGGTATTGCTGATGTCGTTTATACGGGAATTCTTCCGTGCGTTTTCTACTGCCTGAGGAACGATTTCGATACCGATTATCTTTCCGGCGCTTTTTGCCATAGAAAGACCGATAGTACCGGCACCGCAGTAGAGATCAGCGATAATATCATCCTTTCCGGGAGAAGCATATTCCAGAGCCTTAGCGTAAAGACGTTCAGCCTGAATCGTATTTACCTGATAGAAGGAAAGCGGCGATATTTCTACTGTATTTCCGCACATTATGTCAGAAATGGTATCGTTTCCGTAAAGCGTAACGCATTTTTTGCCAAGTATAACATTTGTCTTGTCGGGATTAATATTCATCACGATACTTTTAATATCGGGGAATTTTTCAGCGGCGGTTCTGCAAAGACCGGAAAGCTGGCGTGAAATATCCTTTCGTACAACGATGCAGAGCATGATTTCGCCGGAATGAGCGCCTTTTCTTATGTAGATGTGGCGGACAATACCGGTATGAGAAGCCTCATTGTAAGCGGAAATTCTCTTATCGTTGATGTAATCAAGGACTGTTTCAAGGATATCCCTGAATTGAGTAGGCTGTAAAGCGCAGTCGGTGAGAGAAACTATGCGGTGACTTCTTGGAGCAAAGAATCCGCAGACAGCTTTTCCTTCGCTCATTGCGACTGGATACTGAGCCTTGTTTCTGTAGCAGGAGGTTTCCTCAGCGGAAATGAAACTTTCAAACTCCAGTTCGATACCGCCGATACGTTTAAAAGCATTTCTTACGATACTATCTTTTGTTCTGCATTCAGCTTCATAGGAAATGTGGCGGAAAACGCAGCCTCCGCACTTTTTGTAGTATAGACAGTCGTTTTCAATGCGGTCCTCAGACGGAGTGATGAGCTTATCAATAATGCCGTATGCATAGCTTTTAAGAACTTTCACTATTTTTATGCTGACAACATCTCCGATTGCTGTATCGGGAACAAAAACTGTAAATCCGTCGATTCTGCAAACACCGCTTCCTTCGCTTGTTATATCTTCTATCTGAGCGGTAAAGAGCTGATTTTTTTCAAGCATTCAGCTGCCTCCTTCTTTTTTTCCATGAGAGTATCGAATTGTCTGATGTACTCATATGGGAATTTATAGTTGTGGATTCTCGATATTTTTCCGTCCGGATATACAAGCTTTGTCGAAGCTGCACAGCCGACTCCGAGAATAGTTTGAGTTTCGTCCATAATGAAGATATTGTAGAAGCTTTCGAAACCTTTTTTGGAGTAACCTATATTTTCGAGGTTATCGACGGTATTCTTCTGTCTGTACATATAGTATGGCAGATAGCCGTTTGCAAGAAGCTTGTCTATGCTGTAGCTGACCATTTCCGCAGCCGGATTGTTATTGTTTTCGCCGGCTTTTTCAAATAGATTTGCGGCACGCTTTATAGTCAGAGTGTGGACGGTAATGCTTTCCGGATCAAGCTCTGTGATTCTGTCGAGGGTATTTCTGAAACTTTCAGGAGTTTCCGTCGGAAGTCCGGCTATAAGATCTGTATTGATATTGGTGAAACCGATTTTTCTTGCAAGCTCAAAGGCTCTTATAGCGTCCTCACCGGAGTGATTTCTGCCTATCACACGGAGAACATCATCATTGAGAGTCTGCGGATTTACAGAAATTCTCTGTGCGCCGAGTTCCTTTATCACACGGAGTTTTTCTTCTGTTATCGTATCAGGACGTCCTGCTTCAACGCTGTATTCACGGATTTTTGCAAGGTCAAAATTTTCAGCGACGCATTCCATGATAGTTCTGAGATCTTCGGCAGAAATTGAAGTAGGAGTTCCTCCGCCGAAGTATACGGTATCAATTTCAGTGTTAGTCTCTTTGACTATCTGCGCTGTGATTTCAAGCTCTCTGCAAAGCATTCTGACATAATCGGGCATAAGCTTTACAGCGGAATCCATAGAGTGCGAAACAAAAGAGCAGTAGCTGCATCTTGTCGGGCAGAAGGGGATAGATACATATAGACTTACAGCTCTGCTGTTTATTCTGTCAAGAATAGGAAGCTGATTTTCTGCGGTGATATAGCCGATATCAAGCTTTTCGGGAGTTATTTCGTATTTCTGTGACAGTTTGTCATATATCTGCTCACGGGACATATCCTGACGGATAAGTTCAACGAATTTTTTTACAGGACGTATACCGGTCATAAGTCCCCAAGGTGGGCGGATTCCGGTACGCTCCGAGAGAATGCGGTAGATCAGTCTGCAAAGTTCATGTTCAGCTGTATCCTTGTCATCACTTACGGGGATATCAAGTGTAGCTTCAAGCGAAGAAAGCTCGCCGTTGAGCATAATCTGCGCCGAAATCACGCTGTCATTTTTTACAGAAGCAATAACGTAATTATCACCGGCAGCTTCGTTTATATCATCTGAAAAAGCAAATCTGTTTTCGTGGAAAAAAAGTTTAAGAGTTGCTTCGATTTCGTATTTAAAAGAATTGCCGATTAAAATAACCGGCATTTTAAAATTATTATTCATAAATTCCTCATTTTAAATTTCTCATGTAGGGATTGTTATTCTGTTCATATCGGAGAGAACTTGCAGGTCCGTGTCCGGGAAGCACCTTGAAATCACCGTTTATCATCTTTAAGGTACAGAGAGAATTCCGCATATCAATGGGATTGCTTCCGGGAAAATCAGTGCGTCCGATAGAATCACGGAACAGCGTATCGCCGGTGAACATTACATTTCCGCAGACATAGCAGACGCTTCCCTCCGAATGACCGGGAGTATGAAGTACCTGAAAGCTGAGATCGCCGTCGTTAAGGAGGGAATCTCCGGTAATGGCTGTAAAGTCTGTTACTGCTGTGAACGGATGATATGATATACCGGCGGCAAGAGAGTATTCTGCGCTTGTGAGCATTTTTGCGTCATCCTCATGGATGTAGACTTCAGCGCCGGTGATCTTCCGGACAGCTTCAACTCCGCCGATGTGATCGAAATGACCGTGAGTAAGCAGTATCTTGCGGAGTTTAAGCTTGTGTGATTCAAGGAACCTCATAAGATAATCCGGATCGCCGCCGAGATCAATAATAACACATCTTCCCGGAGCTGTTTCAACGACATAGCTGTTGACACGAAGCTCACCGAGATTGAGGGTATGTATTTTCATAGCAATGTACCTCCTCAGATAGTTGATCTTTCAACGGAAATGACGCCCTTGATCCTGCGGAGCTTTTCAAAGAGATTTTTAAGCTGCTCCGTGCTTGAAATAATGATAGTGCTTTCAAAGAAAGCGTCGCCGTTCTTCATTACTCTTGAAGCTGAGTGCACGATAGGAACTCTTGCTTCAAGGAGAATTGCGGAAATATCGTAGACAAGACCAACCCTGTCAACAGCAGTAACCTGAAAACTTGTCTGGAGCTGTGTTGCGCTGTGTTCTGACCACTGGATATCACACCAGCGGCTGAGTTCTTCTTCGTTCCCTCTGCTAAGAACAGCCTTGTAATTCGAGCATTTAACAGTGTGGACGGAGATTCCGTGACCTCTTGTGATGAATCCGACGATATCGTCGCCGGGCAGAGGATTACAGCACTGTGCAAACTTAACGAGAACGTCATCGACCTGATCGAGAATGATATTTCCTCTGCCGCTTGGTTTGGGCTGGATAAGCGGAGCAACGGAAGCCGGATCGCTGCCGTAGAGTTTTTCGTACTTGTCTCTCAGGCGTGGGATTATCTTGGAAAGCAGTACGCCGCCGTAGCCTATTGACGCATAGAAATCATCAAGAGTTGCGCAGTTGTGGCGTTTGAAGTCGTCTGAAAGAAGTTCTTCGTATTTAGAAGCGTCAAGCTTGATTCTGTGACGCTTGAATTCACGTTCAATGGCAGCCTTGCCCTCAGCAATGTTTTCCTCACGGCGTTCCTTCTTGAACCATGAACGTATTTTTGAGCGTGCTTCGTTAGTTCTTACGATATTGAGCCATGCTCTGTTCGGACCTTTTTCGGGATCCTTGCTTGTGAGTATTTCGCATATCTGTCCCGTCTGGAGCTTATAGTCAAGCGGAACTATTCTTCCGTCAACCTTAGCACCTGTAGTCTTGTGACCAATCTCGGTATGAATGCGGTAGGCGAAGTCAATAATAGTGGAGTTTATCGGAAGATCAACAGATCTTCCCTTAGGAGTCATAACAACAATATTTTCCGGAGCGAGATCAGTCTTGATAATGCGGACAATCTCCTCAACGTCATCGGAAGTCTGCTGAGCCTCGATAATCTGACGAACCCATGCAAGACGCTGTTCCATTTTATCTCTGCCCTGAATGCCTTCCTTGTATTTCCAGTGGGCAGCGATACCGTATTCAGCTTCCTCGTGCATTTCCCATGTGCGTATCTGCACTTCAAAGGGGATTCCCTCCTTACCGAGAACGGTTGTGTGGAGCGATCTGTAGTTGTTGCTTTTCGGAGTGGAAATGTAGTCCTTGAAGCGGTTCGGCAGAGGGTGGAACATATCGTGGATAAGTCCGAGAACATTATAGCATTCAGAGATAGACGACACGATGATTCTTACTGCATATTTGTCGTAGACCTCATCGATGTTTTTATGGTGAAGGAAAATTTTCTTGTAGATGCCGTAAATGCTTTTAACTCTGCCGTCAATCTGCGGAGGTTCAGCAAAATCTTCTGATTTGAAGCGTTCAGAGATACGCTTCTTGATAATTTCGATAAATGCTTCACGTTCTTCCTTTTTGTTATCGAGGATATTTTCAATTTCGGTGTAAGCGAAAGGATCAAGATAGTGGAATGCAAGATCTTCAAGTTCTTCCTTGACAGCGTGAATACCAAGACGATGTGCGATAGGAGCGTAGATATTCATGGTTTCGAGGGCAGTATTGCGCTGTTTGTCGTGAGGACGGAATCTTAGAGTTCTCATGTTGTGAAGTCTGTCGCAGAGCTTGATAATCATAACACGGATATCCTGCGACATAGCAAGGAGAATTTTTCTGATATTTTCCGCTTGCTGTTCTTCTTTTGTAAAAACAGGGATTTTGCTCAGCTTTGTAACACCGTCAACAAGCATGGCAACATCCTGACCGAAACGTTTTTTGAGATCATCAAGAGTTGCCGGAGTATCTTCAACGACATCGTGGAGAAGTGCGGCACAGATAGTGTCGGTATCCATACCAAGCTCCAGAAGGATGTAGGCAACTGCAAGGGGATGGATGATATATGCCTGTCCCGATGATCTTTTTTGTCCTTCGTGAGCCTTTGCGGCAAATTCATAGGCGGAAACTATCTTGCTCAGATCATACTGCCTGTCATCCGTCAGAATCTTCTGGATAAGCCTTTCGATGGTGAAATTATCATCGTATTCAGGGATATCTTTGATGAGATTCTCAGTCGAATCAATTTTCTTTTCTTCAGCTGGAGTTGTGTTGTCTGATTTTTTCATTTCATCATTCATAATTATTCTCCTTGACAGGTGCGCTGCAATGTGCTGATGCAGACGACGCTGTAACCGCTTTTAAGGCAGGCGGAGCCGGAATGTACAAAGTAGGGGAGGTGCTATTTTATCATGCTTCTGAGCCTTGAAAGTACCGGCGCAGAATCAAGATCGTTTTTTTGTTTTACGGGAATTCTTCTGAGGATGTTGTCCTTTGAAGATACAGCGATTATCCCGAGTTCACGCAGAGCTTCTACTGCGGTACAGTAACGGCAGTAATTGAGTTTTTCATCCATAATTTTTATGTAAAGTTCGTCGGCATTAATACCATTTTCGGGTATGCCGGCATATATTTTCAGAGCAGTATTTCTGTTCGGCATCATTACGGGATAGTAGTTAGGCGGAAGCTCCTCTGAACGCATAAAAGCTTCAAATGCTCTGTGGGCAGCGAAATATTTTTTCTGGTCAAGCGTTGGAGGAAGGATATCATCAGCGATCATAGTAATTGATTTTCGTCCCTTGTAATCGTTGATTCCGAGACTTACAGCCGCCATGAACAGATTGCCGGAGCGCAGAGGAATCTCATCCGGAGATGTGTTGAATTTAAGGATATCAAAGGTTTTTCCGCCTGTTTCACATCTTATGCGTGAATGTTTTCCGCCGGAAAGAGCGATTATGCTCTGTGCGATACCCTCGATGTAGAACAGCGGTTTTTCGTTATCTGCGCCGAAAGGTTCAAGAGCAGAAAGTCCCGAAACGTTTTCCATTGTGAGCAGATCAGAGGTCAGTGCGGCGTCTGCGGTCAGTGTCGGAACCGGCATATCCTTGTGGAATTTATAGCCGTATTCTTCAAGAAGTTCATGGAATTTTTCTTCCATGCCGGATTTTATTGTAAATCCTCCGGCGGCTGGATGTCCGCCGAATTTTTCAAGAGATTCAGCGGCGTAGGTCAATGCTCCGAAAACGGAAAATTCACCGAATGAACGTGCAGAACCTCTGATTTCACCGTCAGATTCTGAGGCTATGAATACAGGTTTTCCAAGATGTTCCATTATTCTTGCGGCGGCAATGCCTATAACTCCGTGATGCCAGTTTCTGCCGGAAATAAAGATAACTCTTTTCCGCATCAGTGACGGATTTTCGTCAAGAGCGGCGAAGATATCCTCAACGATGAGGTTTTCAGCGTCCTTGCGGCGGTTGTTGAGATCATCAAGCTGTGCGGCAAGCTCATCGGCTTCGTCAGGATCCTCGCACAGCATAAGTTCAGCCGCCATTCTGGGAGAGCCGAAGCGTCCTGAGGCGTTGATTCTCGGAGCAATTCCGAATGCAACAGAGCGTGAATCTATTTTCTTATCGCCGAGACCGGATTTTTCGATAAGAGCGATAAGTCCGGGACGGTCAGTATGATTAATGAGTTCCAGTCCATAGGAAACAAGGAATCTGTTTTCATCGGAAAGGCTCACGATATCGGCAACGGTAGCAATTGCGGCGAGATCGCCGAATTGTTCAAGAGCCATTGTGTAGTCTCCGCCGTCGAGAGCAGCTGTAAGTTTCAGAGCAAGTCCTGCGCCGCACATTGACTTGAAAGAAGAAGTACAGTCGTGTCGGTGCGGATCAACGACAGCTTCGGCTCGTGGAAGCGTGTCACCTTGCTGATGATGATCGGTGATAACGAGCTTCATACCCTTGGAATAAATATATTCAGCTTCTGAAACAGCTGATATTCCGTTGTCAACGGTAATGATAAGATCAGTTTCCATTGCTGATATTTTGTCGATTGCGGCTGTATTAAGACCATATCCCTCAGAACGTTCCGGAATATAGTAAAAAACATCTGCGCCGCATTCAGAAAGATATGAATAGAGGATGACAGTAGCCATAATTCCGTCGCAGTCGTAGTCTCCATAGACGCATATGCGCTGTCCCTCGTCGATAGCATTGTTGATAGTATCGGCAGCCTGCTGCATATCCCTGATAAGAAATGGATCGGACAGCATATCTGTATTGTATTTTTCGCCGACTGCCTCAGGTGAGGTGAATCCCCTTGAAACGAGAACAGCAGCAGCAAGGGGAGTGATACCGCAGCTGAAAGAAAGTCGGTTTGCAGTTTTTTTGTCCGGTTTGTTCACATTCCAGATCTTCATAAGCAGCTCCTACACAATAAAATTATATTTATATTATAACATTTCTGCTGTCGATTTTCAATAGAGAATGCAAAAAAAGATATAAACATAAAGCAAATTTACGGATAATAAATTATTAACAGAAAAACTGAGGTGTAATCAGTAAAAACACAGTATTAGATGCATTTTATCCACCATATCTTCATAATTTAAGTTGAACTATTAATAATAATTTGCTATAATAAGAATAGTGTAAATATTTAGTTTAAATACAACGTTGATTAATTAAAACTAAAAACTAATCTATATCAGAAGGAGGAACTTATGAAAAAATTTATTGCCGGCGTTTCGGCAGTACTTATGACAGCTATGAGTACAGCCGTGTATATGCCCGAAAAAACTGCAAACGCAGACAATCCCGCCATTCAGACAATCTATTCAACCGATCCTGCACCGATGGTCTACAATGATACCCTTTATCTGTATACCGGACGTGACAAGGACAATTCGGATTTCTACCACATGCCTGACTGGCACTGCTATTCCACTAAGGATATGCAGAACTGGACCGATCACGGAACTATCCTTTCATGGGACAGCTTCTCATGGGGCAAGGAAGATTCCGCATGGGCAGCTCAGTGCATCGAGCGCAACGGAAAGTTCTACTATTATGTAACTCTCGAAAACAATACAGGCGGAGGCAGAGCTATCGGTGTTGCGGTGGCAGACAGCCCTACCGGACCATTCAAGGACGCTATCGGAAAGCCTCTTGTCGGTCCGAACTGGGATTACATAGATCCTACCGTTTTCATCGACGATGACGGTCAGGCTTATCTGATGTTCGGAAATCCTACCTGCTACTATATTAAGTTGAACGAGGATATGATATCATATTCCGGAAATGTTGAGAAGTTCGACATGACTACTCAGGCTTTTGGTTCGAGCACAGAGAGAGATACATCATACGGTGAAGGTCCTTGGCTCTATAAGCGCAACGATCTATATTATCTTCTCTATGCTTCATTTTACGGAAGTGACAGCGGAGAAAGTCTTGGATATTCAACGGCTTCTTCACCGACAGGTCCCTGGACTTATCGTGGACAGGTAATGAAAACTCACAATTGCTATACAAATCATCCCGGAGTTATCGACTACAAGGGAAAATCATATCTTTTCTATCACGATGCAAGTCTTAAAGGCGGCGGAACTTTCAACAGAAGCGTATGCGTCGATGAATTTGAATACGGAGCTGACGGCTCTATCCCGACTATAACTCCTACAAAAACAGGTCCTGAACAGATAGAATCCCTCAATCCTTTTGTAAAGACGGAAGCCGAAACTATTTGCTACAGTGAAGGCATTAAAACTGAGGTTTGCTCAAATGGCGGTCTTGATGTGGCTAATATTGAAAAGGGTGATTATATAAAGGTGAAGGGTGTGGATTTCGGAAGCGGTGCCGATAAATTTACTGCAAGTGTGGCTTCCGATACTGAAGGCGGCGTAATCGAAATCCATACCGAAAGCCCGACAGGTCCGATTATCGGTGTTTGCGAAGTCGGAAATACAGGCGGCTGGCAGACATGGGAAGAAGTTTCATGCGATGTTGTCGTTGAGGGAGAACATGATCTCTACTTCGTATTCAGCGGCGGAAGCGGATATCTTCTCAACGTGGACTGGTGGAAATTCAGCGGTCCTGGAAGTGCTCCTGCTGAGCCTGACCCTGAAGGATACCTTTACCGTTCAAACTTTGAAGGAAATGAAGGAAGCTGGACAGGACGTGGTGATGCGGAAATCGCTAATGATACAGCTGCGTTTGAAGGAAGAAATTCACTTAAAGTCACAAACCGCAGTTCTTCATGGAACGGCGCTATAATTGAACTTGATGATTCGTTCAAGCCCGGTTCAACATACAGCTTCAGCGTAAATGCTATGACTGATAAGTGCGAAACTGCTGAGAAATTCCACTTTACAATGCAGTACAATGACGCTGACGGCGAAGCGCACTATGAAAAGATATCAACTTCACGAGCTGTCAAGGGTAAATGGGTACAGCTTGCTAATCAGAATTTTACAATTCCGTCAGGAGCCGAAGATGTCTGCATATATGTTGAAACGGCTGCAGGCAAGAACGATTTCTACATCGACGACGCAGTTATCGCTGTTAAGGGAACTCCAGTAAGCGGTGCTAAGGGCGGAACAGCCAACGAAGGTGATGTTGATCGTGACGGTGTTATCGACGCATTCGATGTAGTTCTTGCAAGAAAGGCTATAACAGGAAAACTTAATGACAGTATGGCATTATTCTGTGCCGATGCAGATAACAGCGGAAAGTATGAAGTAAATGATCTTGTGCTTATTCAGAAATTCGTTAACGGAGAAATTAATGTATTTCCTGACAATACTCCGGAGCCTGAGCCTGAACCGGAGCCGGAGCCGAGTGACTTCAATTATGATCCGGCACTTTCCTACCGTGAAGCTCCATCAGGTTATCTCGGTGAATGCTCACAGGCAGGAACGGTTGTAAAGGAAACATACAACGGCATTCACGGTTCAAATACACTCAACGTTTATCTGCCTTATGGATATGATGAAAATAAGAAATACAATATCTTCTATCTCATGCACGGCGGCGGAGAAAATGAGAATACAATTTTCAGCGACGATGTAAAGCTTGACCATATTCTCGACCATATGATAATGAACGGCGAGCTTGAACCGCTTATCGTAGTAACTCCTACATTCAACAAGAGCGGCGCTGATAAATTCTATGAGGAGTTCCGCAAGAGCGTTGTTCCTTTTGTAGAGGGCAAATACTCCACATATGCGGCTTCTACATCAGAAGCAGATCTTCGTGCTTCAAGAATGCACCGTGCCTACGGTGGATTTTCAATGGGCTCACTTTCAACATGGTGCGTAGCAAATCACGCAATGGATCTTGTTGGTTATTTCATGCCGCTTTCAGGCGATAACTGGGAGGGTATGGGAACTCTCACAAATCAGATAGACAGTCTCGGTTATAAGAAGAATGAATATTTCATCTTTGCAGCTACAGGCGATGAGGATATTGCCTATAATAACATGGTACCTCAGATGAATGATCTCAAGTCAAAAACAAATTATTTCACTTATACATCTGACTTCTCAAAGGGCAACCTGTATTTCCTTGTTGCACCTGGCAAGACTCACTGGTGGGGCTTTGTAAGACATTACGTTTACGATGCGCTTCCGTATTTCTTCCATGAAAATCAGTAAATTTCAGTGAATAACATAATCCCCTGATTTATTGCTCCATCAACTAACTCTTGAATTTTTTATTTTGCTTAAGAAGCTAAATTCTGCGTCAGAAAACCTTGCAATACGACAGTATTCTTTCGGCTTTCTTTCTTGACTTTTGCTCCCTAAGCTTCATATAATTCCTCAAGAGTTAGTAGGTGGAGCTATATTTTTCAGAATCGGGGGAATTTGCTTTGTGTAAACAAGCTGAAAATGAACTGAAAATTTACAATTTGCAGTTGATTTTTATAAAGCATTATGATATAATAAAAAAGCTGTAAATAATGGCTTATAAAAGCCTGAAATATTAATTTTTCCGGTGATGTACAGCAAGGGCAGCTCCGCACAAGTTTTGTTAGGTGCCTTCCAAGAAATATCCGCCGGAGGAATACTGAAAGGTATGGTATTAATTATGAAAAAGGCTCTTACTATTTTACTGATTTCTATGATGGCTATGACATTTACTGCTTGCGGAAAGTCAGATTCATCTGATTCCGGTTCTTCAGGCGGAAGCAGCGTTTCTGAGGAAAAGCCTGCTGAGGAAATCAAGGCTGATACAGTCGGCACAAAGCTCTATGTTGATTTCAAGGACAAGGCAGAAGCAGATTCAGCTGCAACAGCACAGTCTCTCGCAGATGCTGTTATGGCAAACCCGATGATCCAGTTTATGCCCATGACAATGCCCGTTGAACAGGGACTTCTCAGCGGCTTCGGCAATGCAGAGATTAAGGGCTTCAAGGAAGGCGTGATGTTCGGTCCTGCTATCGGCTCAATTCCCTTCATCGGCTATGTTTTCACTCTTGACGATGGAACAGATGCAGAAGCTTTCGTAAAAACTCTCAAGGATAACGCTGATCTCAGATGGAATATCTGCGTAGAAGCAGAAGAAATGGTATGCGAAACAGTTGGCGACAAGGTATTCTTCGTAATGAGTCCTAAGTCATTTGAGGAAGCACCTCAGCCGGAAATGTAATAAGGCTGTTCGGGCGAACATATTTGTTCGCCCTGAATTTTTGCCGGAGAGGTGTATATTATGGTATTTTCAACCCTGACTTTCCTATATTTTTTTCTTCCAGCCGCACTCATCCTGTATTTCATTTCGCCTTCAAAACTGAAAAATACGGCACTTCTTATAGTAAGCCTTGTTTTTTATGCATGGGGCGAGCCGAAATATATTTTCCTCATGATAGCAAGTATCCTTATCGGATACGTTTCAGGTTTGCTGATAGAACGCTTCCGCGAAAAAAAGAAAACCGCCCGTGTAATACTCATAGCTTCGACGGCACTGAGTCTGGGCGCACTTGGATATTTCAAGTATTCCGGATTCTTTGTTGAAAACATCAACGCTCTTACGGGACTTGATCTTGCAATCAAAAAAGTTGCTCTGCCTGTGGGAATAAGCTTCTATACGTTCCAGATACTGAGCTATGTCGTGGATGTCTACAGAAACGATGTCAAGGCACAGCGAAACCCCATTGATCTCGGAGCGTATGTCTCGATGTTTCCTCAGCTTATCGCCGGACCTATCGTGCGTTATTCCGATGTTGCGGCACAGCTCAAATCAAGAACCCATACTCTTGACAAGACTGCTGACGGAATACGAATTTTCGTTATTGGTCTTGGCAAAAAGGTTCTTATAGCGAATGCACTTGGCGATCTTTGCAGAGTATATACTGACGGTTCGGAAATTTCAGTTGCTCTGTGCTGGATGTATGCGATTTCCTATTCTCTACAGATTTATTTCGATTTCTCCGGCTACAGTGATATGGCAGTCGGTCTTGCAAAGGTGTTCGGTTTTGAACTTTGCGAGAACTTCCGGTACCCGTTCACATCACGGAGCATAACTGAATTCTGGCGCAGATGGCACATTTCGCTTGGCACATGGTTCAGGGATTATGTATATATCCCTCTTGGCGGAAACCGTGTTTCGAAGCTTCGTCACCTGAGAAATATCCTTATCGTGTGGATGCTCACCGGATTCTGGCACGGTGCCGCATGGAATTTCGTTATATGGGGACTTTATTTTGCAGTATTTCTTACAGCCGAGAAATTTTTTCTTGGAAAATATCTCAAAAAATCGAAGATTCTCAGTCACACCTATGTACTGATGACAATTCTGATAAGCTTTGTCATTTTCGGTTCGGATTCGATGAGTACAGCCGGAAAGTGCATCGGCGGAATGTTCGGTCTGAGAGGACTTCCGTTCATAACCGACGAGCACAGCTATTATCTGCGCAGCTTTGCGCTTATCCTGATACTTGCGGTTATCGGAGCAACTCAGCTTCCGAAAATGCTTACCGAAAAGGTACGCACATCAAAGTCGGGAGCGGCTGTTCTGAGCGTTTCAGAAATCGTGTTTGTCGTGGTGATAACTCTTGCCGCAACAGCATATCTCGTGGACGGCTCATTCAATCCGTTTATGTATTTCCGTTTCTGAGGAGGGCGTCATGAAAGTAAAAAATTTGATTACAGTCATAACAATGGCGGTACTTGTTTTCGGAATGTCCTTCTGGTGCTGGTTCAGAAAACCGGAGGATTTCTCCGGCAGCGAGCGTCGTGTGCTTAAAACTTTCCCCGAATTATCGGCAGAAACTATTGTAGATGCAAGCTTTATGAATTCCTTTGAGGACTATGCAATGGATCAGTTTCCGATGCGTGATATGTTCAGAGGGTTTAAATCTGCCGCCGAGCTTTTCGTATTCCAGAAGCTTGACAACAACGATCTGTATTTACAGGACGGATATATCGCAAAGGTTGAATATCCGCAGAACGACAAGATGATAGATCATGCCGCCGGAAGATTCAGATATATCTACGACACCTATCTCAGCGGAACAGATACTAACGTGTATATGTCCGTGATTCCGGATAAGAACTGTTTTCTTTCCGATAAAAGAAATCGACTTTCGCTCGATTATCCTGAATTCATAAAGAGCGTGCGCAGTCAGACAGATGATTTCACGAAATATATCGACATTACAGATCTGCTGACGTTATCGGATTTCTACCGTACAGATACGCACTGGCGTCAGGAGAAAATCACCGATGTTGCCGAAAGACTTGCCTCTGCAATGGGAGCTTCTCTCAGCGGAACTTATACAAAAAAGACGCTTGACAAGCCGTTTTATGGGGTATATTATAATCAGCTTGCGCTTCCTGCAGAGCCCGACGAGCTTTGCTGGATGACTAACGATACTCTTGAAAAATGCAAGGTGACAAGCTATAACAATAAGTACGGACAGCCGGTTGAAGCTCAGATGTACAGCATGGAAAAGGCTGAGGGCAGAGACGCCTATGAGATGTTTCTGAATGGAAGCGATCCGCTTGTCACTGTAGAAAATCCGGACGCTTCTTCTGACAGGGAACTCATAATTTTCCGTGACTCCTTCGGAAGCAGTCTTGCTCCGCTTCTTGTTGATGGTTATTCAAAGGTGACACTGGTGGATATCCGCTATATTTCGAGCTCTGCGCTGAGTGCATATATTGATTTTGAAGATCAGGATGTACTGTTCATCTACAGCACTCTGATACTAAACAACAGTCTTGCGATGAAATAACATATTCGCCTTGAATTCCGGTCTGGCATATAATAAATGTGAGGTGAGGTCTATGACTGATTTTCTGGTGAAAAAATTTGTGAAAAACAGCGGCGATACCGGAAATGCCGAAGTAAGACGTGCCTACAGTGCTCTCAGCAGCGTAACCGGAGTTATATGCAACATCTTTCTTTTTCTGCTGAAATACGCTATGGGAGTGCTTTCCGGTTCTATTTCGATAATTTCCGACGCTTTCAATAATCTTTCAGACTGCGGAGGATGTATAGTTTCTTTTCTCGGATTCAAAATGGCTTCAAAGCCAGCCGACAGAGATCATCCTTTTGGTCACGGCAGAGTGGAACATCTTACATCGCTCATTCTTTCGGTAATAATTATGGTCGTCGGATTTGAGCTTTTCAAAGGTTCAGTTGAGAAAATTGCCGATCCACAGCCGGTAGAATTCAGCATTGTGGTTCTTGTCTCACTGGTACTTTCCATAGGCGTGAAGCTGTGGATGTCTGTATTCAATGCGAAGCTTGGAAAAAGAATCAATTCCGTAGTTCTTACGGCTGTTGCCAATGACAGCAGAAACGACGTTATTGCTACAAGCGGAACTATCGTTGCACTTGTATCATCACTGTTCACTGATTTTCCGATTGACGGAATAATGGGACTTGTAGTATCAGCGTTTATTCTCAGAACAGGTATCGAAATAATCCGTGACACTGTTGATGAACTTATCGGAAAGCCTGTTTCGCCTGAAATCGCGGAAAACATCAGGAGCACTATTCTGTCCGACAGCGATATTATCGACGTTCACGATCTTGTTATTCATAATTACGGAATAACAAAAATGATCGGAAGCTGTCATATCGGACTTCGCAGCGATAAAGACTTCAAGGAAGTTCATGAGATAGCTGATAATATGGAAAGAAGCATTCAGGAAAAATTCGGTATTTCCCTCACGCTTCATACTGATCCTGTTGATATCGACGATACACAGACCACGAAATACAGGCAAATGATTAACGCAATAGCTCTGTCAGTGAACGACGGCTTTTCTATACACGATTTCCGTATTTCCGGCAATAAGATTATTTTTGATATGATAATCCCTTTCGACTGCGGAATGTCAAGCAGTGAAATCAAAAAACGTATTGATGCGGAACTTCAGCAAAACGGATGTAACTATGATACAATTGTGACTTTCGATTATGAATAAACGCTGCCTGAATTAACGTTTATACTTTTATGGAGGTTATATGCACATTATTGAGGAAAATCCTTTTGAAAAAGGGTTCTCTCAACGGGAGTCTGTCCCCTCTGGCAGCTATGCTGCCATCTCCCCACTCAGAGGGGCGTAATCCTCAAATTCCTTTCCTAAAACTTTCAGTATTAAATTTCAGCCGGATAGGGCACACTAAGAGAAAAAACTTTACTTTCTCATTTACTGGTGTGTGCCATATCCGGCTGAAATTTTTAGTATTAAAAGTCTTTGGAAGGGGGGCGAGGGTGACTCCCCGCAGTGCGGGGAGATGTCCGAAGGACAGAGGGAACCGCCGCTGTTGGCGGAACCTTTCCTCAGAAAGGTTTCCCCTGATAAATACATGTATAGATTCCATAGAGGTATCAATATTATTTCAGATAACTTTAATCAGTTATCGCTAAGGTCATAGGGGATTTCCTCGTTAGAGAGGGCGAGGTCAACGATTTTACTATAGAATCCAGCTGGATTGAGCATAATTTTCTCACCGAGAAGTTTAGCCTGAGTAAGGTCGGGGGCATAGAGTTTAAGATCCATGAGATCGCAGTCCTTATCGAGACAGCGAATCCTTGTATAGTAACCGTTCTCAAGAGGAATATACTCAATTTTCATTTCGTTTTCCGCCTTAATGCGTGCAAAGTAGCGGAGTGCCGCAAGAACGAGCTTATCACGATATGATTTCGGGGCATAGCTTTTAAGGCGTTTTGCGCACTCTACGCCCTTAGGCTGAAGGGTATAGAATTCCTTTCCGTTATCTTCTGTAACAGAAATAAGAGCATTTTTCAGGAGATAATCGATGGAATCCTGATAGTAAAAGAAATTAATTATTTCTGTTCCGATAGCAATTTCGTAAAGCTGTTCGGTTTCTATCGGCTTATTGATTTTATACAGCAGATAGCAAAGCAGAATATTTATCGTAGGAACGTCCTTGATTTCAGTATCTGCAAGCTCTGCCATTTTCAGAATATTTTCTTCCTGCATAATATCACCTTAACAAAAATCGGGATAATCTATCATGTGTGAAAGGAGAGCGATATTTACTGCCGCTTCCACGCACGGAACAAGTGAAGGAACGCTGCATGCCTCGCTGACCTTTATTGCGCCGGATGAGCCGGACTTGGTAAGGGGCGGTTTTACAGCAACCTTTAGTGTAACAGGCATTCCGGAGGAAATTCCGCCCAGAACACCGCCATGATTGTTGGTTTTTGTGAGGATATATCCGTGATCGTTGACATAGTAATCATCGTTGTTCTGACTGCCTATCATTCTTGCAGCCGAGAATCCGGCACCGAATTCAAGACCGGAAACGCCTGGAATTCCGAATACAAGCTGTGCAATGCTGTTTTCAAGACCATCAAAAACAGGCGAGCCGATACCAGCCGGAACGTTAATTGCGGCGCATTCGATGATACCGCCGAGAGTTTCACCAGCTTCAGCAGCTTTTCTGATATTTTCAGCCATAGTCCAGCCTCTGCGGTCGTTAATAACGGGGAAATCCTTTTTTCTTACGCTGAGAACAGCATCTCTGCCGACGTTTACAGGATCAAAGGGATTATCCTTCATGTTGTGTATGCTCAGGATATGTGCACCGGCGTAAATTCCTCTGCGCTGAAGAATTTGTCCGCAGATAGCACCAGCGAAGCACAGCGGAAGCGTAATACGGTCGGAAAATCCGACAGAATCTCTTACATCGCAGAAACCCTTGTATCTTGCCGCACCTGTATAATCTGCGTGACCTGTACGCATGAGTGCCGGAGTTTTTTCAGCTGGCGCAGATGGCTTGGGAGTATTCTGCAAAAAGGCACAAAGCGGCATTCCTGTTGTGCGCTCGTTTATAACGCCGGACATTATATGCGGAACAGTATTTTCATAGCCGTTACCCATTACACGGGAGCTTCTTCTCGCCATGAAAGCTGTGAGTTCCTCAGTATTTATATATTCTCCCGGCGGAAGATTGTCGATAGTTATGCCTATAGCAGGAGCCTGAGCTTCTCCGAAGATAGAAACAGATATCCTGTTATTCCAGATTGATGACATTTGCCTTACCTCCGAGCTGAGAGTAGTCCTTAAAGAAATCGGGGTATGATTTTTCAGCGGCTTCTGCACCGTGAATAATCACTTCACCGTCAACAGCGGAAGCGGCAATAGCAGCTGCCATAACGATTCTGTGGTCGCCGAAGCTGTCAACGATACCGCCGTGCATATTCTTTACGGGGTGAATTATGAGTCCGTCGTCAGTTATCTCGACATTTCCGCCGAGTGAATTTACAAGAGCCGCAGATGTCTGAAGTCTGTCGCTTTCCTTGATTTTAAGTCTTTCTGCGTTGTAGATAACTGAATCTCCGGTGCCGAAAGCTCCGAGAACAGTGAGGATCGGCACAAGGTCGGGAATATCTGAGCAGTCCGCCCTGAATGAGCCTATTTTTCCGTCAGAGCAGACTTCATTCACATTTCAGTGATTTTTCTGTCGCCCTGAACGCTGTTTTCGCTGAGATTTCCGATTTCTATATCAGCACCAAGAGCGTTAGCAACGCAGAAGAACGCCGCCTGTGAGTAATCGCCTTCGATTTTTTCATCATGAGGGGTATATTTCTGACCGCCCTTTATTGAGAAACTGTTTTCAGTTTCGGTGATGCTTATGCCGAAACGTTTGAGTATATCAATGGTAATATCGACATAGGGACGTGATTCAAGGCGTGATGTGAGGATTATTTCAGAATCCTCGTCAAGAAGCGGGAGGGCGAAAATAAGTCCCGTTACGAACTGAGATGAGACATTGCCTTCTATCTCGTATCTGCCGCCTTTTAATTTTCCGCCGATGATATAGGGCATATCCTGAGCGAGAAATACTGTACCGTTTTTAGTAAGTTCACGTTTGTAGATGTCTATAGGGCGCTGAGGAAGACGTCCTCTGCCCCTGAAAGTAGCTTCGGAGCCGAGAGCAGCAGCAACAGGCAGAATAAATCTCAGAGTTGAGCCGCTTTCGTTGCAGTCGATGTCAGCCTTGTCCGGAGCCGATGTTATTCCGGTAACAGTCACAGTGGTTCCGTCAACGTCGAAATGTGCGCCGAGAGCCGTCATTGCTCCGATTGTAGCTTCAATATCCTTGGACATACTGACGCCGCTGATAACTGATTTTCCCTGAGCGAGAGATGCGCATATAAGTGCACGGTGAGCACAGCTTTTTGATGCAGGTATCTCAACTCTGCCGGAAAGATGTGATGGGGTTATGCGTATATCCATTTCATTCCTCCATAAGCTTGTTGAATTCTTCCACAGTAACTTTTACTATCTCAGCCTTGCCGATAGTTCTGCACACGATGTAGCTGAGACTGTCTGATTCACGCTTTTTGTCCTTTGAGCAGAACGGAAGCAGTTCGCTCATGGGGATATCAGTACCGACAGGGAGCTTGTAATTTACAAGGCACTTCTGCAATCTGTCCATAACCGGCGAATCACAGAGTTTTCCGGTGATAAGACACATACCGGCGGCAACACCCATTCCGTGTGTGAAGTTTGTATATTCATGCCAGCCCTCGAGAGCGTGACCGAGAGTATGACCGAAATTAAGTATCATTCTTTCGCCTTTGTCGAATTCATCGTGCTCAACGACGTCACGCTTGATGTCGATACAGGTGTAGATCATTTCGTCCATGACCTCGTCAATAGAATCGAGGTCGTGGTTTTCGATAAGTTCAAAGAGTTTTTCGTCACGGATCATACCGTACTTCACAGCTTCTGCCATGCCGTCGGAGAGAATTTCCGGCGAAAGAGTTTTGAGCGTATTGCTGTCGCAGATGACCATAGCAGGCTGTTTGAAAGCTCCGACGAGATTTTTTCCACCCTTTATGTCAATAGCTGTTTTTCCGCCGACTGAGGAATCTATCTGTGCAAGGAGCGTAGTTGGAATCTGAACAAAATCAACGCCTCTGAGATACGAAGCTGCGGCAAATCCGGTAATATCACCTACAACTCCTCCGCCGAGAGCTATTATAATATCGCTTCTTGTAATGCTGTTTTCGCAGAGGAAGTCAAGGATTTGTCCGAAAGTTGCAAGATTTTTAGACTGCTCACCGTTAGGAAAGGTGAATACGCATGTTTCAAAACCGTTCTGAGCAAGTGAGTCAGCAGCCGTCTGAGCGTAAAGACCGCCCACGATATCATCTGTAATAATAGCCGCCTTATTGGATTTTGTAATAGTTCTGATGTACTCGCCGCATTTTTTCAGTCCGTCTCTTTCGATGAGCACGTCGTATGGATGACTTGTATTCACATGGATAGTTTTCATAATTCCTCCGTTAATATGGTGATGTTGCCTTAAAAGCCTGTTCAGTATCCCCGTAATGAAGGAGATATCAAACAGGCTCTGTAGGGGTTTTTATTCGTTTTCGCTGTCAGCTGGATATTCTGTGTAGGGAATACCGTTTTCTTCAAGAGCATCGATAAGGGATTCCATATATTCAACATAGGAATTATTATCGGTAATGCGTACATTCACAACGCCGTTCATTTCCTTGATTTCATTAATGAAGTCCTGAACTTCAATTTTGCCGTCGTTGTAGAAATACTGACTTCCGCTTACTGTGATGTCAATAATTTTTTCGCTGTCATCGGATGGCTGAGTGCTTTTGTTGACAGTTTCCATCTGAGTGAGGTTGTCAACGCTTTCAGATTGTGAGGAACCCTTGCTGTCACCGCCGCCGTCCTTGCCGAAGAAACCTATATCAAAGTGGCTGAGAAGCCATATCACAAGTGCGATTATCGCAGCAAGCAGAAGAAGTGCGATAAAGCAGCCGCTTTTTCTTTTTACAACAACTTTCTCCTGAACCGGTGGCTGACCTTTTTTGGATTGCTTTTTAGATTTTGATTTTGCCATAATTACCATCCTTTCGTAGTGGATTCAGATTCGGGCTGATTAGTTTTCGCTGTATTTATGTAAGCACAGTAGAAGTTTGCATAAACATTTCTTACGCTTCCGACAGCAGAGTTTACCATTTTATAATCCTTGTAGAGCGAGGTGCTTCCGTCATAAATCAGGGCACAGAGCACCACATCATTTTTTTCAAGACCTGCCTTATCAAGAGCATTTATAATGCAGGCAGTGATTTCTGTTTCGGAGGATATTTCAGCTTCTCCGAGCTTGTCGCTTGCATTGTAGATAAGGAGCTTTCCCTTGTCATCATAGCGGATATCAAGGGTAACGAGCATACCGCTTTCATAGCCGAGCAGAGCCTGTTGGTTATCAGCGGCGTTTTTGTCAATATTCTGGAGAACATTTCTGAATCGTTCAAGCTGAGCTGTTTTGATATCGAGTTCTTCCTGAACAATCTCGGCTCTTTGTTCAGCCACCGCCGCTCGTTTTTCAGCGGCATCAGAAGCCGATTTGCTGCTGTCCTGAACGTTCATCATGATCCAGAAAAGCATAATCATGATAACGTCGAGAAGGGCAGTAAGTTCGATCACAATTCCCTTATTTTTGCGGTATCCGTTCATATCAGTTAATAGAGTTGAGGATTTTCATAACTTCCTGATCTGAGTCGGAATTATTATCCTCGTAATCTTTTCTGATATTTTTTGGATAACCGGAATCTGACATAGCATATCGGGAATTATAAAGGTGATCTGTCTGTCTGAGGGAAGCATGTGATATGATTTCCTCATGACTTGGGATATTCATGCTTTGAGTATTATTACGGTCGAGATATAGAGCGACATTCTTTTCATTATCCTCGATTTTAGCACTGATTATTCCATCGAGGAACTTGAAGATGATAGCAAAAACAAGTCCCCAGAAGGTTGAAGTAAGTGCGCCGTAGAAGTTTCCTGTGATATCGTTTGTATCGGAAACAAGACCGAGAAGCGAGATAACTGTACCGAGAATACCGAGCAGAGGGAAGATACCTGTAAGATTGACAAAAATTGAGTATAGCTTACCCATATTGTTTCTCATAGTGACGATATCAGTCTCACGAAGTCCGGATATATCGTTATCGGCTTCTTTTCGGGAAAGATTGCCATCAGGAACAAAAACGGTAAGATGCATTTTATTGTAGAGCCCGTCCGCTGATTTTTTAAGTGAGAAGTACATCACAGCCGTGAGAACGGCGGCAATGAAAATAATGAGGTCATATCCCCAGAAATTCATGAAGATGACCGAAAATATATTTTTCACTGGCATACCTCCTTACGGTTTATTATAGCATATTCACCATAAAAATGCAATAGGTTTTTGAATTTTTTTAAAGTTATGCGAAAATTATACAGTTGGTGACTATACCCTCTGTCTTTCGGTTATCTTCCTACATAGCAGGAGTAACCGACGTCCCAAAAATAACAGGGGCGCACACATAGGTACGCCCCTGAATTACCGCTTAAAGCGAGAGATTATTCCGGAAGTTTTTCGATAAGCTTCAGCAGATATCGCTGAACAGCAAGAGCATCAAGATTTGTAATGCCGGATCCGACATCAGAGCAGTCGCCGTTAAGCATTCCCTGAGGCGTCACAGCAGTACTTTCAGTGCCGCCGATACCGTATTTATCGGGGTTTCCGATAACCTGCATCATAAGTACAGCATCCGAAAGCGTGATAATTCCATCACAATTTGCGTCGCCGTAAATTACATCAGGCTGTTCAGATGAAATTTCGGCAGATGGTTCAAGTATGAATTTCTGACCGTCGCCGCCCCAGAAGTTCCACTGACAGATATTTGCACCATCCTCAGTGCTTATCTCAAAAACATCGAGACAGGATTTTCCGTCCGTAACTGCGGAGAGAATCGAATATGAGCCGTCCTTGTTGCAGATTATGTTGAATTTCTGTGATTTGTCATCATTATACGGCGCAATGGAAATGTTTGTTCCGTCTTCGGGAGAGCCTTTTTCAACCGTGAGAGCGTTACCAGAGCCGTCAGTAAAATAGAAGCTTCCGTCGTCTGAGGAAGTGATTTTCCATGCGTCTGCGGATGATTTCTGAATAATATTGCCGTTTTCTGAGGAAACCCACTTGCCGGAGTTTACATTCTTTATGGTGTATGTACCGTTAGTGACAGCCGGATAAACAGGAGTAAGCTTCCAGAGCTGACAGTCGCCGCCCCAATAGTTCCACTGATTAATGTTTCCGCCGTTTTCGGTGCTCCACTCGAAAACGTCAAGACCGGCTGTACCGTCCGAGCATTTCGACACGATACCGTAGGAGCTTCCGTTCTTCACGAAACGGAAAAGCTGATTATCGGCACCGGTATATTTTTCAAGAGCGATGTTAAGTCCGTCCTGAGCGTCGTTTCCGTCAACTGTAACAGCCATAGTTTCGTCTGACATGAGGGAGATTCTGCACCAGCCGCCGCCCTGATCTGTAATGCGCCATTCGTGGTGAGGTCCTTTGTTCATTTCCCACTGCTGGATGTTCGTTCCGGCTTCAGTTTTACCGCCCTCAACTTCGAGGAGAAGTCCGCTGTTCTTGTTTGTGATGAAGTAAGGTATGCCGCTGAGAAGTTCGGTTTCGCCGATATATCTGGAATTTCCGGCAGATACTGAGAGGTCGGGGGAGTAGCTGAGACTGCTGTCAGAACTTGTATAATCTATGAGCGCAGAACGGTCAGTTCCGGTGAACTGCTTTGTCTGAACTCCCCATACAGTCTGATTATCGCTTCCTACAGCCGTAAAGGACATGACTTTTTTCTCCTTGCCTGTTTCATCCTGAGCCGCAAGGAAATATCCGTCATAGCGCTGTCCGCCGATAACAAACGATGCCTGAGCGCTGTCTTTAGCCTGAGACCATGTACCTGTTGCCGCACCGCTGATTTTTCCATCTGTGCCGAGAGTGATTTTCTCGCCTTTGTGTATGGTTGCGCTTGTGTCAAGACCGTGATTAACAAGCTCATATTCGCCGACGATGTCTGATTCGTTATATCCGCCTTCTGAAAGGACATCGCCGCTGTACTCGTAAGGAGCAACAACAGGCCACTCCTCGCTGTTGAAGTACATCGAATGAACTCTTACCTCGTGATATTCCGTGCCGTCGTCGAAGCGGGCGTGGTTTATGAGATACCATTTATCGTCATCGTCCTCGAAAACAGAATTGTGTCCGCAAGCCATATATGCCGTATTCAGCGAGCTGAACTTGTAATTTCCCATGACTTTAAGTCCGTATGTATCGAGGTTGGCATTTGTCGGAAGTACAGCTGATTTTCCGGAAGGGTCTGTGTAAGGTCCGTCAGGATTCTGTGAGCGGAATACTCGCATATTGTAGCCGCCTTCTGAGAAAAGTCCGCCGTAGGTTACCCAAAGATAGTAATATCCGGTGTCTTCGTTATACTTTATATATGGAGCTTCGCCTGATTTTCCGTAACCGCCGGAAATCTTCGTGCCGAAGTAGCTGTCTATCATTCTGCCGTCTGAGGTCGTGCCGGATTTTGGATGAATTACACGTCCTGTAGCTTTATCGAGCCTGTGGGTGAAGATTCCTCCAGACCATGAACCGTAGCACATATACATATTTCCGTCAGTATCGTAGTAGATATTCGGGTCGATAGCGTTAGGAAAGAGCTGATTGTTGAAATTCGACCTGTTGAACCAGCTGTTGTTCCATGTGACTTTTCCGTCAGCGATAAGCTCATCTATGTTGGTGGAGGTATATTTTCTGTTGACATTTTTCGTATTGCTCACGGCAAAGCTGTCATTCTCAGTAAAGCCGGAGTAAATCAGTGTATCAACAAAAGTGTATGGTCCCTCAGCCTTCTGTGAAACGGCGTAGGAAATAACCGACCTCATGTATGTTGAGGTAGTGCAGAAGTACATCATGTATGCGCCTTTTGAGCCGTCCTTGTTCACATAGTCAGGATTGTAGATTACATCGGGTGCCCACACAGAGAATCCGCCCTCACAGTCCTCTAAATCTTCGCCTGCCCAAGCGAAGGATTTGGCAAGGTTTCCTGAGAGGTCGCCGAAGATAGTATTGTTTTTGGCTGTATATCCGTTAGTAAAGCGGTTCCAGCTCTGGAGGTCTGTGGATTTTGCGGCGTCGATATGCGAGCCGAAAACGTAATATGTGCCGTCTGAGTCCTTGAAAATAGAGGGATCATGAACTGAAACACGGCTCTTGAATGGTGCAGCCTGAGCCTTTTGCGGCGGAAGAATTCCAGATGTCTGACCGGAAATGAGTACTGCTGATGAGAGCAGTGCAGATACGATTTTTTTGATTTTCATAAGCAACTCCTTATTAATAATAATTGGCTGTTTCGTACAACTAAAGTATAACATGGATGCTTGATTTCGTCAATATAGCATATAATATCATGTTTTCTGCGGATTGTGAAATAATTATGACTATGTTAAAGAAGCACTATTCAATATTGTGTTGTGATATTGCAATGCATGAAGATTATTGTGCATATAAAATATCAGATTGCTGAAAATATATAACATATCATCATGGTGTATAAACTAATTTACTGCTGATTCCGGCTTGACAATACTTATTATAGTATGTTATAATAACAAAAAATCGTGTGAGGTATCATATTATGACATACAGATTCAAAAAAGCTGCCGTGATTATCATGGCACAGGCTATGCTTCTGACGGCGGTTTCATGCAGTTCTACCGTTGAAAAGCGAACAGTTGAAGATTCTTCACCGGCAACTGAATCATCAACTTCTCCGGCTTCGGAAAATGCTTCTTCTACATCAGCAGTTCATTCCGAAAAGACAACAGATAAGACGACAGAAATGACAACGGAAAAGGCTTCTTCCGATAAAGAAAAAGCCTCTGTTAAGGGAAATATCTACGATACAGAAGGACGTCTGCTTATCTCGGATTCTGACGGAAAAAGAGTTTATGCCGACGAATATGCCATTTCTTTTGCCAACGTCGCTACAGAAATGTCTGCCGGTTATGACAAGACTTTTGAAGATATTCTGCTCACCTCTGATGCTTCCGGACAGCAAGGAGATTCAATCACTATTACGCTCGACGCAGACGTTCAGAATGCCGTTTACAGCTATATGCAAGCAAATAATATCAAGGGAGCCTGCGTCGCTATGAGAACTGACGGCTCGATTCTTGCACAGGTTTCCTACCCCTCATACGACCCTCGAACTGTGGCTTCCACCGAATACGACGAGGAACTTGCGTGGGGTGAGTTCGGAAACAAGGCTTTTCAGAATTACGAGCCCGGCTCATGCTTCAAAATCATGTCTGAGGTCATCTCCGACAAGCACGGAGTGCACTCGCTGACTGATGAGGGTGAGTGGGAATTCGACGGAACTTCTATCGTCAACTGGGATCATGATACTAATTTCTCCTATCCTATGCAACGTTCTCTTTCATCGGCTTTCATAAATTCCAGCAATATTTACTTTGCAAAGGCTTTTGACCAGATAGGAACTGACGCTGTTCTTTCCGACCTTGATTCTATTTTCCATTTCGTAACGGATATAGAATGTGACTTCGGTGCACTTGAAAACAACATCGAAATCTACTGTCAGGATGACCTCCGCAGAACGGCATTCGGACAGTCTTATGTTCTCACTTCTCCGCTGTATCTTGCGGCTCTCGGACGTGAGGCGGTTTTCGGACATATGGTAAGACCTTTTGTTCTTCAGAATACCGTTGCAACCGGAGATCCTTTAAAACAGCTCGGCAATGCTCCTAAGGGAAACGATGTTATCGCTACGATTCCGCAGGAGTGCAGACAGAATCTTCTTGACGGAATGCAGGCTATAGGAAGCAATCTTGGTGTCTATGTTCCGGAGGGTTATACGCTCTATGCAAAGACGGGAACAGCTGAAACATGGCTCGGAGATTTCCTCTATATTACTGGATGTGTGAAGAATAACAGCGACGACGGCGCCGGTACATACTTCGGAAATTACGAGAGTTACGGCGAAAACGGCTCTTATATCATCGTGATGATGGTACAGAATCCCGGTGAACACGGCTATGAATTCGCAAGCGAATCAGCACCCCTTTATCAGGGACTTGTTAATGCTGTTATGGGAAATTAATAAAAAAATTTGGCGGCCATTTGATCTGGTCGCCAATTTTTGTTGTAATGATCTGGAAAATAAAAAAGGATACCCGAATGGATATCCTCAATGGAGCTGATGATCGGACTTGAACCGACGACCTACGCCTTACCAAGGCGTTGCGCTACCGACTGTGCCACATCAGCATTGAACAGATAATATTATACACCATTTTGCATCTGATGTCAATACCTGATATTTAATTTTTTATATTAATTATAATTATCCTTTATATTACAAATGTACGGGCGAACTGTATTCGCCCACAAAAATCATGTTTATTGACAAACTGGGGCGACCAAGATGGCCGCCCTTATTTGTGAAAATGTCTTAGCTGAGTTCAGCTTCAATCAGTGCTCCGCCCCATTCAACAACTGTAAAGCCCTTTCTTTCAAAGGTTTCAAGCTGCTGAGGTTCGATATCCACCGGTGCTTCAAGCGGAATATAAGTCATGAAGATACGAAGCATACTATCCGGCTCCGGAGTGATATTCAGCTTTGCAGAATCAGTATATTCATCGCCCTGAAAAGCAATAAGATTATACTTATTATGCTCCATTAACGGGAGCCAGTACACGATAAATTCATTCATTTCCTGTTCAGAAAGTCCCATATAAGTGAGCTTTTCTCTGAGGAAGCTTTCAGTATCGCTTCCGGCAACACAGAATCCCTTTGAGTAATCAAATCTTGTACGGCAGTTTTTAGCATCCCAGAAGAGGTATTTGTGGTGTGTACCGTCTGCCTTGTTAAGGAGAGTTCCGTCGGGATAAGCTGTAACATCCCAGCCGTTATTGTACTTCGGATAAGTTGTGGAGAGGTCAGCTTCTGTGAGTTCAAGTTCAACACGAACGTCGGTTTCCTGTTCGGGATATAGGTAGATAACAGGCTTTGCAGCAGCCACTTCAAAATA
>JAFXEJ010000074.1 GCA_017513795.1 Ruminococcus sp. | reverse complement strand
CTGTATATCATGACAGCGGTTCCCTCCTTGTGAGCAAGAAGGGAAAGATTCTTGCAGAATTTGTCGAGGGTGCATCGGGAGCAATAAACGGACTTCCCAAGATATATGGCTATAATCCGTCTGTTCTGACTGCCGGAAAAATGATAGATACCGAAAACGACCACAAGAAAGATGCTTTTGACGAGCTTATCTCGTGCCTGAGTACAAAGGGCGACAGCGATATAGCGTCGGTCGATATGACAAATGAGTTCAGTATCATCGTGAACTACAAGAACGGAATGGTTTTCCGTATGGGCGGCTGGACTGATGTTGAATACAAGCTGAATCTTGCCGAAAGCGTTATGCAGAAGGACACTATAAGGGGCAAAAAGGGGTATCTTACGATGGTAGGAACGAATCAGTGCAGCTTCAGAATGACGGACAAGCCGGCTGGAGCTCCTGACGAAAACCACTATCAGAATCAGTACGGAACTGGTACCGGAGATATCACAGGTGAGTTGAATCCCGATCAGGAAGCACTTTTCGATGAATTCAACAATTCTGTCGGACAGGCTGCAACGGAAGCTCCGTCCGAACAATTAGCCGGCGATACAGGAGAAGTTCCTGACGCTGATGCAGGAACGCTTCAGAACGGCGATACAATGCTTTATTAAGGATTGGTTTTGTATAAAATAGCTTAAAAGTGTATGTGTACATTGTTAAATGTGCTGAATTTTGAAAAATTTAAATTAGACCTTGCAAAAAAGGGGATAGTATGCTAAAATAATAAGTGTATTTATAGTGTATAATCATGTTTAGTTAAATATACTGGATAAAACAAGTAGGAGGAGTTATACAATGTCTGATTTCAATTACGAAGAAGCTCTTGAACCCGATGTAAATATAAAGGTAATCGGTGTCGGCGGCGGCGGCGGAAATGCCGTTAACTGCATGGTAGATTCAGGAGTAAGTAATATTGAATATATCGCTGTTAATACAGATGCTAAGGCTCTTAACAAGTCAAGAGCTACAACAAGAATCCCGATCGGTGCAAAGCTCACAAAGGGCAGAGGCGCTGGCAACAAGCCTGAGATCGGTCAGAGAAGCGCTGAGGAAAACCGTGACGAAATCGAGTCACATCTCAAGGGCGCTGATATGATCTTCATCACAGCCGGAATGGGCGGCGGTACTGGTACTGGTGCGGCTCCTGTTGTTGCTAAGATCGCTAAGGAAATGGATATCCTCACTGTTGCTGTTGTTACAAAGCCCTTCCTCTTTGAGAGAGAGCAGAAAATGGCTCAGGCTGAAAAGGGTATCGCAGAGCTTAAAAAATACGTTGACTCCCTTATCGTTATCCCTAACGAGCGCCTCCTTGTAGGTCTGGACAAGCCTCTCACAATGATGCAGTCCTTCGCTCTTTCTGATGACGTTCTCAAAACAGGTGTCAAGAGCATTTCCGACCTCATCGTTGAGGAAGGCTACATAAACCTCGATTTTGCCGATGTTTCCACAATCATGAAGGGCGCAGGCTACGCTCATATGGCTATCGGCCACGGCTCCGGCAAGGACAAGGCAAGAGATGCTGCTAATGCTGTTATCTCCAGTCCTCTCCTTGAAACTTCTATCTCCGGCGCTAAGAGACTCCTTATCAATATCGCTATGTCTGAGG
This sequence comes from Ruminococcus sp., assembly GCA_017513795.1. Taxonomy (GTDB): domain Bacteria; phylum Bacillota; class Clostridia; order Oscillospirales; family Ruminococcaceae; genus Ruminococcus. Next base: position 25,243 of record JAFXEJ010000074.1, on the reverse strand, counting down.
ATATCCTTTCCTCCGATGTTGACGCTGCTACAAAGATGATTACTGATACAGCAGCTGACGGAGTTGAGTTCATTTTCGGTACTGCATTCAAGGAAGATATGTCAGACGAAATGACTATCACTGTTATTGCAGCCGGATTCGATGACGAGGATGTTCTTCCTACAGCAGCTGATGAAACTCCCGCTGAGGAGGATATTATCCAGATCGACAATCCTCTTATCGACGGTCTTGGTCTCGGCGGAAGCACTTCTAAGCAGACTTCTTCCAGTCAGGATTATGACCTTGACGATATCTTCAAAATGCTGGGCAACTGATATGAAAATTCAAGCGGTTTCTCTTTCAGGGAAGCCGCTTTTCTTATACTCCGGCACAATTCGTCTTGCGGAAAGCTCTTTTTTTTATATCAAATGCACTAAAATCACGTTCAAAATTCTACATATTAGTAATTGAAATTCTCATCATGATATGTTATAATATTTCAAAGGCATTTTATTTCCTTGAAATTTTTTACCTCGTTCATCCGAGGGGAAATGGAGTTTTACAAATGGCAGAACCATCAATACTCAGAGAAACTAAAATCGGTCAGAAGGGCTATGTTAAGGAAGACGTAATGACTTACATAGACGAGCTTAATTCTAAGATCGTTTCCCTTGAGGACGAGATCAAAAAAGGCGCACCTGCTACACCTGTAGATCAGCAGGAAATTATAAAGTACCGCAATCAGATCGACAACCTTCAGGAAAAGCTCAATGCTTCAAACAACGCTCTCAGAGCAGCTAAGAAGGAAGTTGAAGATCTTCAGAAGCAGCATGACACTGATCTTAAAATTATAGAGCAGCTCAAGGCAGGCGGCCCTGGCGCAGCAGTAGCAGCAGCTCAGTCAAATGCTCAGACAGCAGCAGCTCTCGAAGCAGCTAAGAAGGAAATCGACAGACTTAACGCAGCTCTCAAGGAGGCTCAGGCTAAGGCAGCAGCTCCTCAGGCAGCTCCGCAGCAGAATGCTCAGCAGAACGCTCAGGCAGCAGCAGCTCTTGAAGCAGCTAAGAAGGAAATCGACAGACTTAACGCAGCTCTCAGGGACGCTCAGGCTAAGGCAGCAGCTCCTCAGGCAGCTCCGGCACCGGCAGCAGCTCCCGCACAGGCTGCAAATGACGCTGAACTCGCTAAGACAAAGCAGGAAATCTCCAGACTTACAAGCGAACTCGGCAGCAAGGCTAAGGAAATCGCTGAAAGAGACAAGACAATCGCTCAGATCACTAAGGATAAGGACGATGCAGCTGCTCAGCTCAAGAATAAGGACGCTGAGATCGCTAAGCTCAACGGCGAAATTACTTCTCTCAACGGCGAGATCACAACTCTGAAGGAAAGCGCAAGCGATCCTACAGCTCAGATGGGACTTATCTTCGCTGAGGCTCAGAAGACTGTAAATATGCTCAAAACACAGGCTAAAACTGACGCTGACAAAACAATCGCTGACGCTACAGAAAAGGCTGACGCTATCCTCCGTGAGGCTAACGAAAAGGCTGAAAAGACTATCAACGACGCTAACGTTACAGCAGAGGCTTGCATCAACGAAGCTAACGATCAGGCTAAGACTACAGTTGAAAGCGCAAACAAGCACGCTGACAAGATTAACGAGATGTCCTCTACTGTCAGAAATATGCTCCTCAACGAAATCGAGGGCGTTAATACTAAATTCAACGATATTTCTTCCGTTCTCAGCCGTCTCACAGGTCAGGCTACTGACCGCATGAGCGAAGCTCAGCTCATTATCGGCGAGGCAAGAAAGTCACTCGGCAGCGCAGAAGGCGTTCAGAAGGCAGAAGCTCCTAAGGCTGAATTCAAGGCTTCTGCAGCTCCTAAGGCTTCACTCTCCGATATCGGCAAGGAAGCTCCGGCTGCATCAGCTGACGCAAAGAAGGGCAATGCTTATGATCCTTTCGCAAGCATAGGCTCTGCCGGATCATACGAGAGCAAGAATCACGGCTACAATAACAACAAGCCGGCATCCGCTCCTGCACCTGCACCGGCACCTCAGCCTAAGCAGAATCCCGCACCTAAGAAGAGCAACTTCGGCTTCGATATGGAAGCTCTCCTCAAGGCTGCTGAGGAAGAAGCAGCTAAGAGCACAGAAGAATAATTTGTATATTTCAGAGCCGCCGGATCCGTCTGAACGGATCTGTGCGTCTCTGTAACCTTCATTTCCGGAGAGATTTCCTCCGGATCAATACGACCGTGTAGCTTAAAAAGAGCATTGAATTTCAAGGGTGCTGGTGTAAGTCCAACCGTGGTCAAAAATTAACTAAGTGAGGTATATCCAAAATGTACGAAGACAAGACATTAGTCTGCAAAGAATGTGGAAATGAATTTATTTTTTCTGCAGGTGAGCAGGAATTTTACGCTGAAAAAGGTTTTGTAAACGAGCCGCAGAGATGCAAGCCCTGTCGTGACGCAAGAAAGAACGCTGGCAGAACTGAAAGAGTTATGTATACTGCTGTATGCGCTTCATGCGGCGGTGACGCTAAGGTTCCTTTTGAGCCTAAGGAAGGCAGAGCTGTTTACTGCAGCGAGTGCTTTGCAAAAATGAACGAAGCATAAAAAAGTCGGGGTGCAGCCGGAAATTCTCCGGCTGTGCCATGTACATCCGTACTTTTGGATGAAAATACTGTTTCTGTGAGTTTTTGCCGATATTTCGGCAGATTCTCACAGGCACAGTGTTATTGTGGTGCCTAAACATTTGAAAGGATGAAGAAAAATGCAGGTTACAAAGGAAACAATTATTGGTGATATTCTTGACGCAGATTTCGAGGTTGCTCCGTTTTTTCTTGAAATAGGAATGCACTGTCTCGGCTGCCCCGCATCAAGAGGTGAGACAATCGAGGAAGCGTGCGCCGTTCACGGAACAGATGCGGATGCTCTCGTTGAAAAGCTCAACACTTATTTTGCTTCTAAGTAATGGTCATCGGCGTGCTGTTGAATTTACGGCACGCTTTATTTTTTGATTTGAGGTGCATAAATGCTTGATAATAGATTAAAAATGTGTGCGGAATTCGTTTCCGGACGTGGAATTGCCGTCGATGTGGGTACAGATCACGCTCATCTTGCCGCAGAACTTATTAATTCAGGGAAATGCAGCAGAGTAATTGCTTCTGATATCAACGATGGCCCGCTTGAATCGGCACGAAAAACAGTCGAAAAGCACGGGATTTCCGACAAAGTGGAGCTTGTTCTCTCGGACGGGCTTGAAAATGTTGATCTTGAGGGAGTTTCTGATATAGTCATTGCCGGAATGGGCGGCGAGACAATCGCAGGTATTATCGGAAAGCTTGATATGGATTGTGATTTTGAGAGTATACGCTGGATTTTACAGCCCATGACAAAGCCTGAGTATCTGAGAAAGAAATTATATGAATTTGAATTGAAAATTACATCTGAGAAAATTGTTCAGGACGGCGACAAAATGTATGTCATTATGTGCGCAGAATACAACAAGGAATGCAGATATCTTACTGAATGCGATTCTTTATTCGGATTTTTTGATGATGACGATCCTCTTGGACAGAAATACAGAAAAAAAGAAGCTGAGCGTCTTATAAAAATCAGTCAATCGCTTGAAAAAGCGGGAAAAATATACGATGCAACGCACTATAAGGCACTTGCATATAAGCTTGAAAATGACTATAAAAAGCATGATATAAATGAGATATATGCTTATCTGGATGAACTTTATCCCTTTAACACACAGGAAAAATGGGATAATTCGGGACTTATTGTTGACAACTGCGATATGACTTGTGAGGGAGTAATCCTGACTCTTGACATCACGAACAAAGTTATTGCGGAAGCAGACTGCAAATGGGCAGACCTTATAATTTCTCATCATCCTGTGATTTTTGATCCTGTAAAAAGGCTTAGTTTTCGCAGCCCCGTCTACAGACTTGCCGAAAGTAATATTGCGGCTATTTGTATGCACACTAATCTTGATAAATCGAAAAGCGGCACAAACGGAGTTATTCTCCGTAAGCTTTCTGAGCGTTTTGAGTTTGAGCATGAGCCGGAAATATTTGAAGATTGCGGTAATGGTACGGGTTTTGGTTTTGTCTGCGAGCTTAAAGATGAAATTGATACACCTGATTTTGCCGCAGTTCTGAAAGAGATTTTCGGATGTCAGAAAATCCGCTGCAACACAAATGGCAGATACAGAATAAAGCGTTTTGCATTTTGTTCGGGTTCGGGCGGCTCTATGTTCAGAGAAGCAGTTGAACGTGGCTGTCATGCCTATATAACAGGTGATATCAAGCATGATGTGTGGGTAGATGCGGAGCAGTATTATTTCAGTTTATTTGACTGCGGACATTTTCACACAGAAAATCTTGTGCTTGAAGAACTGAGATATGTTCTTGAAAAGAAATTTCCACAGCTTGATGTTGAAATTTCTGAGAATTCAACAGACCCTTGCAAATATATTTAATCAGGTGAAGCTATGAGTATATTTACTTGTCCCGTATGTGGGAAAAACCTCGGATTTTCGGGAAAAACCTATGTCTGTCCGGAACGTCACAGCTTCGATGTTTCCAAGAGCGGATATGTGAATCTTCTGCTTTCGAAGCATATTGGAAAGACGGTTCACGGCGACAATAAGCTGATGCTTCAGGCTCGCCGAAATTTCCTTGAAAAGGGGTATTATTCTCCGCTTTGCGATGAACTATGTGATATGGTTCAGAGGAACTTTCAGGGTGGAGTTCTCCTTGATGCCGGCTGCGGAGAGGGATATTACACATCCGCAATATATGGCAGATTGGAACAGTCAGATATTGCGGCGGATATCTACGGAATTGATATATCAAAAATTGCGGTCGAAATGGCTGCGAAACGAAAAAATAATATAACTTACAGTGCCGCAAGCGTCTTTCATATTCCTGTCGGGGAATCCTCGTGCAGCATGCTTGTAACTCTCTTTGCTCCATACTGCGGAGAGGAGTTTCAGCGGATTCTTGCACCGGACGGAATGATGATAATGGCGATTCCGTCAGAAGATCACCTCTGGGAAATGAAGTGCGCAATCTACGATATACCGTACAAAAATCAGGTCAAGCCATATGATCTGGACGGCTTTAAGCTGGTGGAAAAGAAGCGGATTTCCTACAGAATTACTCTTGATTCACAGGAGGATATACAGTCGCTTTTCTCCATGACGCCTTATTATTATCGTACGGCTGCGAGTCAGAAGGAACGTCTTTCGGCGCTTGACAAACTTGAAACAACGGTTGATTTTGAGCTTCTTGCCTATAGAATTGACCGCAAATAATGGTTGGTTTTCGCTTGGAATACTGACCAAATTTTAATTAAAAAGGAATGATTTCATGGCTCTGGACGGAGCATTTATATACGCAGTAAAAAATGAACTTCAGCCGCTGATCGGCGGTCGTGTAGATAAGATCTATCAGCCCTCACGAGAGGAAATCGTCATCACGATCAGAACAAAGCAAGGAGCAAAAAAGCTCTATATTTCGGCGAATGCGAGTAGTGCTCGTGTGTGCGTGACGGAAAGAAGCATCGACAACCCACAGGTGCCGCCGATGTTCTGCATGCTGCTTAGAAAGCACATCGGCAGCGGACGTCTTACGGATATACGGCAGGATGGTCTTGAGCGAATTCTTTTCCTCGATTTCGAGTGCGTCAACGAGCTTGGCGACATCGTCACTGTGACGCTTGCGTGCGAAATCATGGGACGCTGCTCGAACCTCGTCGTTATCAGCCATGAGGGGCGCATCATCGACAGCATCAAGCGAGTAGACGGCGAAATGTCCCGTGAAAGGCTCGTTTTGCCCGGTATGACGTACTCTCTGCCGCCGAGGGATACCCGTCTGAACTTCCTGACCGCCGCTGACGAGGAGATGATATCAGCGATTCGTGAAGCTTCACCGGCGGAGCTTTCAAAGGCTTTGATTCGCTGTTTTGAGGGAATTTCTCCGGTTCTCGCCCGTGAATGGACGTTTTTTGCAGGCAGAGGTGCGCACATTGACAGCGACCTCATAACCGAAGATCAGCTCAGCAGACTGCTTTTCGTTATCAAGAGGACCCGTGAACAGCTTGAATCCGGCGAATGCTGTTTTACTGTTGCCGGTACGAAGGATGGTCAGTTAAAAGATTTTTCGTTCATCCGGCTGTCTCAGTTTGGAACGCTTATGATTACAAAGGAACTGCCCTCTGCGTCCGGTCTGCTTGATTATTTCTACTCCGAGCGTGACAGCGCACAACGCACGAAACAACGTGCCAACGACCTTTTTAAGCTGTTGGTCAATCTGACGGAGCGTGTCTCTCGCCGAATTTCTGCTCAGCGTGAGGAGCTTGCCGAGTGCGCCGGAAAAGATCATTTCAGGCTTTGCGGAGATCTTCTTTCCGCAAATATGTACCGCATAACGAAGGGTGATACGTCTTTTGCTGCCGAGAATTTCTATGAGGAGGGATGTCCGGTTGTGGAAATTCCACTTGATCCGAGAAAAACTCCGGCACAGAATGCTCAGAAATACTACATCGAGTATAAAAAATGCGTAACCGCTGAAGAAATGCTCACTGTCCGTATCGCTAAGGGCGAGGAGGAACTCCAATATCTCGACAGTGTTTTTGACGCTCTTACAAGAGCCGATTCCGAGAACGATATTATTCAGCTCCGGCTTGAACTCAGAGATCAGGGATATATAAAATCCAACGGCGGAAAGACAAAACCGCCAAAGGCTCTGCCGCCGATTGAGTATAAATCAAGCGACGGATTTACAATTCTTGTCGGAAGAAACAACTGTCAGAACGACCAGTTATCACTTAAATTTGCCGAAAAATCGGACTTGTGGCTTCATACTCAGAATATCACCGGTTCGCACGTCATAGTAGTGACGGACGGTCAGACTCCACCCGACAGAACTATCGAGGAGGCTGCAATCATTGCCGCATACAACAGCCGTGGACGTGATTCCAACCTCGTGCCGGTAGATTATTGTCTTGCCGGATATGTCAAAAAGCCGGCTGGAGCAAAGCCGGGAAAGGTTATCTTCACCAATTACAAGACAGCTTTTGTAAGACCGGACGGCGATCTTGAAAAACAACTGAGGGTATAATTATGGCGAAGATTCTTACAAACGAATTCTTTCACCGTGACGCACTGGAAGTCGCACCTGATCTTGTGGGAAAAATTCTCGTTAGGACGCTCGACGACGGAACAGAGCTTCGTGAGCGCATCACCGAAACCGAGGCTTACAGGGGCGAGGAGGACAAAGGGTGCCATGCCGCAAAGGGCAGAACGAAGCGAACAGAGGTGCTTTACGGCGAAAGCGGCGTGATTTACGTCTACCTATGCTATGGCGTCCACTGGCTGATGAACGTCATAACCGGCGAAAAAGATCAGCCGCAGGGCGTGCTTTTCCGGTGCGGCGAGGTCCACAACGGCCCCGGAAAACTCACGAAATTCCTCGGAATTGACGGCTCTTTCAACGGCGGAAGTTTCTGCGGAAACGACAGAATCCGCATCGAGGACGACGGATTCAGACCAGAAATATCAACGGCTCCGAGAGTAGGCATTGACTATGCCGGCGATTTCTGGAAGAACGTAGAATGGCGATTTATAGCCAACGGGAAGTGATATCATGAACATTTACAGCGTGGGATTCCACTCCGTTTACGACAGTTCCTACAGCGTCAGCCGTGAGGTCGGGGACGGTCATTTTATCCTCATTGTGACAAAAAGCCGTGCTGTTTTTGAGTTCGGCGATGTCACGTCTGCGTATCCGGCTGGAACGGCAGTTCTCTACGGCGGCGGAAATCTCCGCAGCTATCGTGCCGATTCTGAGCCTTTTGTCTGCGACTGGATAGACTTTGACAGCAGAAATGAACGTGATTTTTTTGATTCCCTCGAACTGCGCTTGAATCAACCGGTGAGAATTTCCGACTGTGATTTCATAAGCGGACTTATCCGCAATATTTCGTCGGAATTCTACTCCATAAGCTCCCGCCGTGTGAATATGCTCGACAACCTCATGAAAACTCTCCTCATGAAGCTGAGCGAAACCGGAGTCCGCAGAGATACCGCACAGGTTTCCTCAGAGCCGCACTACAGTTCCCTCATTGACCTGAGATCGAAGATATACCGTAATCCACAGCTGAAATGGAACGTTGATTCAATGGCGGCGGACGTAAATATGTCGAGGTCGTATTTTCAGCACCTCTACAGCGAAGTCTTCGGCGTTTCGTGCATGACGGACGTGATAAACGGCAAAATCGAAAAGGCAAAGGAGATTCTCAGCGAAACGAATTGTACCATTTCACAGGTGGCGTCGATGTGCGGCTACGACAACGAGGAGCATTTTATGAGGCAGTTCAAGAAGATAGTCGGGACAACTCCGACACGATACAGGAAGAACAGGTAGGTGCTATAAATGACGGAATATCTTAAAAAATACATGGAATCCATTAACGAGCGGCTTGCGAATTACACTGGTTCTGAGGAGCTTGAGGAAATTTTCAGCGAGCACAGGGACAAGATAGCTTTCATGCAGCATGAGCGCATTGTGCACTTCCTTGTGACGATGATGTTCGCTGTGATACTTGCGATATTCATGGCGGCGGTGCTTTTCCTCGAAAATATCATGCTGCTCATTCTTGTGACGATTATCATAATTCTGCTCGGATTCTACATCAAGCACTACTATTTTCTTGAAAATACTGTACAGGAAATGTACCGTGTGTACGACAGAATCCTCGAAGAACGCAGAAAAATAAAGGGGGAGGGGAAGTCTTGACGAAAAAGGAAATTGCAGCTCTTGCCTGTGAGGAGCTTGAAAAGCTCTATCCGGATATCGACTGCACTCTCGACTACGAAAAGCCCTATGAACTGATGTTTGCGGCACGTCTTGCGGCTCAGTGCACTGACGCCCGTGTGAATGTCGTTACGAAAACGCTTTTCGTGAAATATCCCTCGTTACAGGCTTTTGCGGATGCTGATCTGCAGGAGCTTGAACAGGATGTCCGGCCGTGTGGATTCTACCGGACAAAGGCTCTCAGCCTTAAAACAATGGCGGCACAGCTTATCGAAAACTTCGGCGGCGAAGTTCCCTCGACGATGGAGGAGCTTCTTACGCTGTCCGGAATAGGCAGAAAGACAGCAAATCTCATGCTCGGCGATGTTTTCGGAAAGCCTGCTATAGTAACTGATACGCATTGTATCAGAATTACGGGACGTCTCGGACTTACCGCAAACAAGGAACCGGCAAAGGTCGAAAAGGATCTTCTGAAGCTAATTCCGCCGGAAATTTCCTCTCATTTCTGTCATCAGACAGTACAGTTCGGACGTGATATCTGTCGGGCAAGAAGCCCGAAATGCGGCGAATGTCCGCTGAATTACTTCTGCAAAGAATACAGAAAGAAAGTAGGAAAATGAAAATGAACAGGACACTTAAAAAACTCATCTCATCTGCAGCGTCGCTCACAGCGGCACTTACTCTCTCAGCTTCAATGGCAGCTTTTGCCGATATTGCGCCGAATCCCGTTATCAGCAGAAATGCTCCGGCATACGATAACTCAGGTGCGTCTTACTCAGCAAAACAGGGAAATGACGAGCATTATTTCTCCTTCTGGACTGCCGGTGCGCCGAACTATCTTGCTTACGATCTCTCGGCAGTTCCTGAAGATCAGCGCAAAACAGTCATGGCGGTGTGGTATAACACAAGCTCCTACGACGGAATCGGACAGTATCAGTCACGCAACATGGAGCCTTACAGCTACACTATCGAGGTGAATAAGGCTGCCGGCGGTGAATGTCCGGTGGACGGCTGGGAGGTAGCAGTCACAGTGGACGACAACACGCTCAGTTCACGTCAGCACGTTGTTGACATGACCGGCTACAACTGGATTCGCATGAATGTGAAGAACTCCGACGGCGGCTCCGGTTCGAACATCAGCGTTAATTTCGACATCCACGACATATCCGGCGGAGTATCGGACAGCTGGCTGTTTTTAGGAGATTCCATTACTGCCGGAGGAATGCACAACTGCTACGGAACAGGCTTTGCAACGTATGTCAATCAGATCGACAGCCGGTACTTCCCCATACAGGAGAACGGCGGAATCGGCGGAATCCGTTCTGACGACGGAAAGCAGAACATCGACCGCTGGCTGTCAACATATGCCGGAAAATACGTCAGCCTTGCCTACGGAACAAACGACGCATGGGGAAATGACGGTTCCGGCGCAAAAACATACTACGACAACACAAAGTACATGATAGATGCGATTCTTGCGGCTGGAAAGGTTCCGGTTCTGCCGAAGATCCCGTTTTCAACAAATGCGGATGTAGCCGGACATCTCGGCGATTTTAACGGCATGATCGACAAGCTTTATGAGGAATACGGTGACAAGTTGATTCAGGGACCTGATTTTGAGGAGTATTTCCGTGAGAATCCCGACGGACTCAGCAGTGACGGTGTACATCCTTCGTCCGAGGGCTATGACGGAATGAGACAGCTCTGGGCAAAGACCATGTACGAGAGAGTGTACAAGGCAGAGACAGTTACTCCGCCGGATGATGAGCCTGATTACGGTGACGCCAACGTTGACGGAGAAATTACGCTGTCCGACGCTGTTCTCATCATGCAGTCGATAGGAAATCCCGACGCTTACGGAATTGACGGAAGTGAATCAACACATATTACAGAAGCCGGAATGAAAAATTCCGACGTAACAGGCGGCGGCGACGGTGTAACGAACAGCGATGCTCTTGCGGTACAGAAGTATCTTCTCAAACTAATCGAAAAGCTTCCGGAATAAGTAAGGGGGCGGATGTCATCTGCCCTTTTTAATGCGTATTGTGGTGCCGGTATTCGCCGGAAAATACCAGTGATAAAAAATAAATTTACAAAAAACAGTTGACTATTTCTCAGGAATAGGGTATTATAAGAATGTGTAAAATAAAAATAGGCAATGTAGGGTGCGATGCCCACATCGCACCGCAGAAAAATCATATTCATTACGGGCGGATGTTGGCATCCGCCCCTACATTAAGAAATAAACCAGTAAAAACATGTCTGCCTATGAAAACTTCACACATTCGTATTATAAGTGTAGACAAAGAATATAGGCAGTACCGCAAATCTATGTAAGGTATCGCCTGAAGGAGATAATATATTGAACTTGATAAAGAAAATTACCTGTATCGCTGTGGGCGGAATCCTCACCGGAACGGCAATGGCAGCAGCATGCTACTATTCGTCTGCAAGGGTGAACCGTGATAAATATCCGGTTTTTGGTGTGGATGTTTCCAACTATCAGGGGCTTATCGACTGGCATCAGCTTGAAGCTCAGGATGTTTCCTTTGCCTTTATAAAGGCAACTGAGGGCAGCGGTCATGTGGATGAATCAGCCAGAAGAAATCTCGAAAATGCCGCAGAAACAGATATAAAGCTATCTGCGTATCATTTTTTCAGCTTCGACAGTCCCGGTGAAACTCAGGCGGCGAACTTCATTTCTGTCGTCGAAAAGGATGATATTGATATTCCGCCGGTGGTGGATATCGAATATTACGCCGACAAGAAAAGCAACAAACCCTCGAAAAGCGAGGCGGAGGCTATCCTCAGACCTCTGCTTGAAGATCTGGAGGAATACTACGGCGAAAAGCCGATAATCTATACTACGCTTCCCGTCTACTGCCGCTATGTCAAGGAAGGCTTCAGCGACTATCCGCTGTGGATAAGAAGCGTCAACATGGAGCCCGACCTCCTTGACTGGAAGTTCTGGCAGTACTGCGATTCCGGCAGACTTGACGGCTATGTTGGCGATGAGGAATGTATAGATTTCAACGTCTATAACGGATCGTTTGAAGAATTTATCGAGGAGTATGGAGGAAAAAATGAAACCATTTGAACTTATACCGCCTATTAAGGATTACATCTGGGGCGGAACACGTCTCAGAGAGGAATTTGGCAAGGAAAGCAGTCTTGACAGGCTTGCGGAAAGCTGGGAACTCAGCTGTCACAAGGACGGAATGAGCATCATATCCGGCGGAGAATATGACGGCATGACGCTCGACGCTTTTCTCAGGGAACATCCGGAGGCATTCAGAACAGACTGCATGGATTTCGAGGAGTTCCCGATTCTGATAAAGCTTATTGACGCAAGGGATAATCTGTCTGTACAGGTTCATCCCGATAACGAATATGCCCGAAAATTCGAGGGCGACAACGGCAAGACCGAAATGTGGTATATCGCTGAGTGCGACGAGGGCGCAGAGCTTATCTACGGATTCAGAGAGAGCATCACAAAGGAAGAATTCCGAAAGGCCATCGAGGAAAATACGCTCCTTGACAAGCTCAACCGTGTGAAAGTCCATAAGGGCGATGTTTTCTTCATTACACCGGGAACGCTTCATGCTATCGGAAAGGGTATCCTTATCGCTGAGATTCAGCAGAGTTCAAACGTGACATATCGTGTCTACGATTACGGACGTATCGGCGCAGACGGAAAGCCGAGAGAGCTTCACATTGAAAAGGCTCTTGAGGTAACGAAGCCTGAACCGCCTTCGGAGAAATACGGACAGCCGGAGAAGAAAAGTCTTTCCGGTGCGGAGTGCCGTCCGCTTAGCAGCTGCGAGTATTTCGTAACAGCCGGATATGATATTTCAGAGCAGTTCACTGTCGAAGCATCTGATACCTTCATGCACGTTCTTGTAATGGACGGAGAAGGCGATATATCGGGAATTCCCGTAAAAAAAGGCTCAAGCGTATTTGTTCCGGCAGGAGCAGGTACAGTTAATATAAAAGGCAAATGCAGTATAATTATTACAACAATAAACAGGAGGATTTAAAAAATGAAATATTATGTAGGAATTGATCTGGGCGGTACAAATATCGTTGCAGGAGTAGTTGACGAGGAATACAACATCATCGCCAAGGCAAGCACAAAGACAAATTGTCCCCGTCCTGAAAAGGAAATCGCTGATGATATGGCAAAGGTTGCGCTTCAGGCTGTAAAGAACGCTGACCTCACTATCGACGACATCGAGTGGATAGGCGTGGGCACTCCCGGAATCGCAAACAGCGCAACAGGAATCATAGAGTATTCAAACAACCTCGGCTTCAAGGATACTCCCATGGTAAAGTACATTCAGGAGACTATCGACAAGCCGGTATTCATCGAGAATGATGCAAATGCCGCAGCTTACGGCGAATACGTTGCCGGCGCAGCAAAGGGCGCAAAGAATGCAGTATGCATCACACTCGGAACAGGCGTAGGCGGCGGAATCATCGTTGACGGAAAAATCTATGCCGGTTCAAACTTTGCCGGTGCTGAGATAGGTCACACAGTAATCGAAGTTGACGGCGCACAGTGCTCATGCGGAAGAAAGGGCTGTTTTGAGGCATATTCCTCTGCTACAGGACTTATCAGAATGACAAAGGAAGCTATCGAGATGTTCCCTGACTGCAAAATGGCTGAAATGGCTGCTGAAAAGGGCAAGGTTACAGCAAGAACATCATTTGACGCAATGAGAGCAGGCGATAAGGCTGCCAAGGATGTAGTTGACAAGTACATAAAGTATCTTGCAGCCGGAATCACAAATACAATCAACATCTTCCAGCCTGATGTACTCTGCATCGGCGGCGGCGTGTGCAACGAGGGCGATCCTCTGCTTCTCCCTGTAAAGGCTCTCGTAAAGGAAGAAGTTTACACAAGAAATTCTGAGAAGAACGCTGAGATAGTTATTGCTAAGCTCGGAAACGACGCCGGAATCATCGGTGCGGCATTCCTCGGAAAGGCAAACGTTTAAGTCAACACCTCACAAAGCCCGCCTGACGGCTTTGCACAAAATCTGCTTGAATATTTTCCGTCATTCCGCACAGAAATCTCTTGACATACGTTAGTATGCCTGCGAGATTTCTATACAATCTGACGAAAAATCTGACTTCGCATCTTTTGCGCAAGCTCTGTGCGGTGTCGCCTTAATTCACGATTTTTTCGGCTATATGTACAATCCGCCTTACGGTTTTTTGTGCATATAGCCGATTTTTTATTTACTCATTGTCAATTTATCCATTTTCTGACACTATATTCATGAATCGATTCAAAGGAGGTAATTGTTATGAATGATTTCTCCGCAGATGTCCGGCTTGCACAGCAGGGCAGCAGTGAAGCGTTTTCAAGGCTGTATGCGACGGTCTACAAGGATATGTACCATATTGCACTCTACAGTCTAAGGAACTCTCACGATGCTTCTGATGCAGTAAGCGACACCGTGCTGGATGCATTCTGCACTATAAAGAAACTTAAAAACCCCGAAAGCTTTCGTGGCTGGATAATGAAAATACTTTCCGCAAAAATAAAAAGAATGCAGCGGAATTATTTTGAAGTTCCCGGCGAGCTTAAAGAGGATACATCAATAAGCGAGTTTGACTTTGAATCAGTTGAGCTGAGGGAGTCGATAGACAAGCTTGATACAGGTTCACGACTGCTGTTGTCGATGTCCGTTTTAGGGGGATATTCAAGCGAAGAAATATCAAAAATCTGCGATATAAAGGCAAGTACAGTCAGGGCGAGACTGTCAGGGATAAAGAAAGCTCTGCGGCTTCAGCTGACGCCGGATGTATCATGAAAGGAGTCTGACATTATGAGTACAAACGATGAAAAAATCAGGGAAACTCTCAGCAAAGAGCCTGTTCCCCGTGAACTCGAACCCGAAAATATCAGAATCATGCTGGATGAAAAAGCTCCGGTGAAAAAGAGAAAAAATATAAAGAAAACCGCCGCAAGAGTTACAGCAGGCGCAGCAGCATGTGCCGTTATCTGCGGAACATCGGTTTATTTTGCAGGACAAAGGGATTCATTTAATAAAGGAAAAAATACATCAGATGTTGAAACCACAACTGACAAGAAGCTTCCGGAGCTGCCTGTTTTAAATCTTGGCGACGATGATGATCTCACCGTGAACGTTCAGGCTTCGTACATGAGCGGAGCTTCCGGCTACAAGGAAGTATACCAGCTGTATAAGAAAGCTGAGGAGAAGTACTCCGAAAATCACAAGTTCACAAATTACCGCGATATGGTTGATAAGGAAATTTACTTTGAATCAGCCAATGATACAGCAGTAGGAGCGGGCGGAACTGTAACAAATGGTGAGTCCGATGGTATAACTCAGGGAGAATTTTCTGACGCTGAGACTAAGAACGAAACTATCACAGTTTCGGCTGGAGCAGCCGATGATATGAGAGAGGAAGCTCCCGAAACAGCTCCGGAAATGCCGGAATCACCGCCGGTTGAAATTGCTCCGGAGGAACCGGCAACAGAGATAGCTCCCGAAGAACCTATGGAAGAACCACCCGTAACTGAGGATATTCCTGAGGCGACAGTCGAGCCGGAAGCTGAACCGGAAACAGAGCCGGAAGAAGATGAGGACGCTCCTGATCATTCCGAAACTCACAATCAGGAGGAAGGCGTTCTTGAAGCTGATATCGTAAAGACAGACGGCGAGTACATCTACTATCTGTATAACGCTGATGGCGGCGCTCTTTCGTATGGTCTCGGTCTCAGCTCCTACTATAACGGAACATCCGCAAAGCTTAATATCGCCGCTGTTGAGGACGGAAAGTTCAATTCTGCGGAGGCTATCGACATCGAGGTTACTTCCGACTACGCTTTCGGAGAGGGCTACACCGAAAAGAGCCTTTACGTCAACGATATGTATCTCTACAATGATATGCTTCTCGTTGTGGGAACTGTTTCCGGCAGCAAAGAGGAAGTAATTGAGGGTAGAAATACTGTATTTGATACGCTCATTGGTGACAGGATCAAGACGCCTGAATCAATTTATTTCAGCACAAAGAGTGCAGTTTTCGTATCGGTTTACACAACCGGCGAATCTCCGGAGCTTATAGACACATATTATCAGGAGGGCGCTTACGATGACGTGAGAATTGCTCCTGACGGCTATATGTACCTCGTTTCCGACTACACAACACAGCAGTTCAGCCACATTGACGACGAGGAACAGCTTGACAGCTATGTTCCAAAGTGCGGCGTGAGCAAGTCTGCGACATTCCTTGCACCTGAGGATATCCTCATGCCTGAGGAGGAGCTTGAGGAGGGAAATACTTTCAGCTGCACAGTTATCGGCAGTATCGACCTCAACACTTCCGGCGAAATCACAGCCGTTGATTCAAAGGCTCTTGCCGGATATACAGGCGAAATTTACAGCTCTGCCGGAAATCTCTACACCACGATCGGCTGGGATGATACAGAAATCACAAGAATCGCTATCGGCGAAGGAAGCATTACTCCGGCGGCAAACGGCAAGGTAGAGGGCAGAATCAAGGATCAGTTCTCAATGAGCGAATACGGCGGATACTTCCGCATTGCGACCACAAAGGATTCCTACGAGGAAAAGGAACAGGAATACACATGGTACGATGAAAACGGAGAAGCCCACACTGAGAGCTATGTATCACACATCCATACAAAGCGTGACAACCGTGTTTATGTTCTTGATATGGACATGAATATCGTGGGAAGTCTTACTGATTTCGGCGTTGACGAGGAAATAAAGTCCGTTAATTTCAGCGGAAATACAGCTTATGTCGTAACTTATGAACAGACAGATCCTCTCTTTGCAATTGACCTCAGCGATCCGGCAAATCCGGCTATCATGGACGAATTCAAGATTCTCGGATACAGCACCTATATGCAGCAGTGGACGGAAGGAAATCTTCTCGGCTTTGGCGTAGCCGCTGACGAGGACGGCATCGAAACAGGCATAAAGCTGACAATGTTCGACAACTCTGATCCGTATAACCTTGACGCTCTCGACACATACGAGATACTTCAGGACGACAACAGCTGGATAAATTCTGTGGCTGTATGGGAGAGAAAGGCTCTGCTTATCGCTCCGGAGAAGAATCTCATCGGTGTGCCGATAATGAAGGAAACATGGGCTTACGATTACGAATATCTGGAGTATGAAAGCGGCTATGCGTTCTTCAATTTCGTGGACGGAGAATTCGTGTACAGAGGAACTATTGACAGTGAGATTGAAGAATACAGCGAAAATGATATTTTCTGCCGTTCCGTATATGTAGGGGATTATGCTTATATTCTCTGCGGAAGCAAATTTATTTCATTTGACATTGAAACAATGCAGGTTATGGATGAAGCTGTATTTTAATGCGTAATGCGTAATGCGTAATTAGCACCAACGAATTAAAATATTATTCCTGAAAGAGCGTGATTGTATGAAAAATATTATAGCATTAATTCTGGTATTGGTCTGTATGTTTTCAGTTGTGGGATGCAGCTCAGAAGCAGACGGAAGTACATCTCAAAATAGCATTGAAAATAAAATCAGCGATGCGAAACCAAACCAGTGGGGTATCACCCTGAAAGCGGAAAATGTAACTTCAAAAGGCATGACGATTGTCTGTACCCATTCGGGCGGAGAAAATACAGCAAAATTAAACACCGGAAGCTATTATGTCATTCAGAAATCAGGAAAATCAGGCTGGGCGGATGTTGAATATCTTCCTCAGGAATACCAACTTGTATGGACTTCTGAAGCATGGATTATTCAGAAAGAGGATACCACTCAATGGGATGTAAACTGGGAATGGCTTTATGGTGAATTATCTGCCGGTAAATATCGTATTGGAAAAGAAATTTATAATTTCAGAGATTCTGGCGATTTTGACACAGAAATGGTGTATGCTGAATTCATAATCAAGTAAAAAACGTATGGCGACCACAAAATGGTCGCCATTATTTTTTCTGATATTTTGCGTTGTTTTATGTAGGGGCGCACCCATGTGTGTGCCCGCATAATATAAAACATTGCACAATTCCCGACGAATCATCACAATCGCACAATGAATCAAATAAAAATCAAAGGACACGGCAATTTGAACCGTGTCCTTTTGTTTCATCTGTTTATTTTTTTGGTTTCGCCTTTTTTATCGGAGCACCGCCGGCTGGAACAAGCTCTTTCGGTGCCGGAGTATCGCCGTTATCATTTTTATCCATATATTCAAAATAGATCTTATAGAGCGTAGCGGCAAGCGGAACGCCAAGAATCATACCGAGGATTCCGAAAAGACCGCCGCCGAGAGTAACTGCTGCAAGTACCCATATTCCGGGAAGACCTATTGAAGAACCAACAACCTTCGGGTAAATGAGATTTGTTTCGACCTGCTGGAGAATTACAAGGAAAATAAGGAAGAACAATGCCTGCTTCGGGCTTTCTGTGCAGATAATGAATGCACTCAGACCGGCACCGGCAAAAGCTCCGACAATCGGGATAAGCGCCGTAACGCCTACGATAGTTCCGCACATAGCGGCATAGGGCATACTGAGTATTCTTGCACCGATGAATGTCAGCGAGCCGATAATGATAGCTTCGATAAACTGACCGATGAAAAATCCTGTGAAAGTCTCATGTGCAACAGAGAAGAAATGGTATATCTTTCGTGTTGTTGATTCCTTCATGAAGCGGTTCATAAGACGGCATGAGTCCTTCGAGAGCTTATCCTTTCGTGCAAGAAGATAAATAGCAAAAATCGTGCCGAGAAGTATATTTGTTACTGTTGCTGTCAGTGCGGCGATAAATGCAATGACAGAGCTGAAAAGTCCGAATGCTCCGTCAGTAACCTTTGTAGCAATTGAAGCGGTATCAAGCTCAATGCTGCTAAGCTGTTCGTATATATCCGGATATTCCTCAAGCTTTTTCAGTGCCCAGTCCTTTGTTTTTACGAAAAGCGGAGGAATTTCCGCATAAATCAGCTTGATGGCGTTGATAATTTCGGGAATGATGATATTGAGTATGAGAATAATTGTTGCAATAACTATAGCAAATGAGAGAAGAATGCATACAGGTCTTCGAGTTTTTTCGATAATTCCTGTTTTTGTCTTCGGAAAGTATCGCTTTTCAAAGAAGCACATTATGATATTGAAGATATACGCCATTATACAGCCGATAAACAGCGGCGAAAGAGCACCGAGTGCAACGGCAGTGAAGTCTTGAATCAGCCTGAAATTCTGCACGATTACGCAGACCGCAACCGCAAGAAAGGCGATAAAGACGTAGCGTTTGATTTCTTTTTTGTCCATTCTGGAATTACCCCCTGTTCCTGAATATCTTTTAATTTTATACCTTTTATGTGATAAAAGTATGGGAAAAATGTTAATTTTATGTTAACAGATTTCGGAGAGATTTTCAAAAAATTTTTCTTTACTTTTTCGATTTATTGTGGTATAATATGTTAAACTTTAAAGTTTACAGGAGGTTATTATCATGAACAAAATCAGAATCGGAATCGCAGGATACTGCAATCTTGGCAGAGGTGTGGAGCTTGCTCTCAGACAGAATGACGACATGGAGCTTGCAGGAATCTTCACAAGACGTGCACCTGAAACAGTCAAGCCTCTTACAGAGGGTGCGCCTGTATATCATCTCAGTGAAGCTGAAAATATGCAGGATAAAATAGATGTTATGATAATCTGCGGCGGAAGTGCAACTGATCTCCCACAGCAGACTCCTGAGCTTGCACAGTATTTCAATGTAATTGACAGCTTTGATACTCACGCAAGAATTCCCGAGCACTTCGCAAACGTTGACAAGGCGGCTAAGGAAGCCGGACACCTTGCGTTTATTTCTCTTGGCTGGGATCCGGGACTTTTCTCCCTCAACAGACTTTATGCAGAGTCAATTCTTCCTAACGGCAAGAGCTATACTTTCTGGGGAAAGGGCGTAAGTCAGGGACATTCCGACGCTATCAGACGTGTAAACGGCGTAAAGAAGGGAATTCAGTATACAGTTCCCGTTGAAGCGGCTATGGATGCAGTTCGCTCCGGAAGTCAGCCTGAGCTTTCCACTCGTGACAAGCATACAAGAGTGTGCTATGTTGTAGCTGAGGAGGGCGCAGATCTTGCTGCAATCGAGAATGAAATCAAGACAATGAAAAACTACTTTGACCAGTATGATACAACAGTGAATTTCATCACTGAGGAGGAATTTGACTCTGTTCACAACAAGATGCCTCATGGCGGATTTGTTATGAGAAGCGGAATGACAGGCGACGGCGAAAAGACACATCAGATGATCGAGTATTCACTGAAGCTTGAATCAAATCCGGAATTTACATCAAGCGTGCTTGTCTGCTATGCAAGAGCTCTTGCAAGACTCAGAGCAGAGGGTAAAACCGGCTGTATGACTGCATTTGATGTTGCTCCGGCTTATCTTTCAAGACTCAGCGGCGAAGAACTCAGAGCACAAATGTTATAAGGCAACAGCGGTTTAAATGCGGAATTCGGAATGCGAATTCCGCATTTTAGTTTTGTGGGACGTCGAGGACGCTCAGCGGAAGTGCCCTTGGGGTGCGCCGCCCCCTACAATCTGTCATTTAAATTTATTGACATTTTTAATCCGTCCCAAAGGGACACCAAAATTACGCATTACGAATTACGAATTACGCATTAAAAAGGGTGCAGCGTCACGCAGTAAAAAATGTTCGGCATAAAATTTGTTCCAACGAGCGAAAGGCGAGTATCGCTCCGTACAGAGGAATGTGCGGAACGCACATGGGAACGTGAACAGGGTGCAGCGTCACGCTGCGGCAACGCTGGTGCCAAAAATACGCCCCTCAGATGAGGAGCGTATTTCGTTATTATTCTGTTACTGCATCTTATAAGCGTCGATCATCTTCTTGCTGATGTGTCCTGAACGCCGACCGTAGCGACTGCCTGTACGAACATAGGTTGTAGTGCCGTTTTCGCCTGTCTGAAGCTTGATTTCAAGCTTCATTGACTGATCATTTATAGGCACGACATCAATGTGATCTATGACCGCTTTAATCATTTCATCTATCTGCATCCGTGTCATTTCTTTTTCAGGATTATACATAGTTTCAAAATTTTCTCGGATTCGTTTGATACATTTTGCATATTCTGCATCTCGATTGTTTAGCTGTTCTAGCTTTTTAATCTCTTTTTCCAGTTGTGAGATTTGTTCGTTGCACGAAGTATTACGTTTTGCAAATTCTGCTTTTGTAATGGTTGAATCCATATACAATTCCAGTAGCTTTTCCTGTTTTTGTTGCTCTCGTTGTATCTGTGTATGAAGACCGGTAATCTGTTTGCGGAAGTCAGCTGATTGGTCTGCCTCCTGATAGATGCGCAGGAAGGTTTCAATATAATCATCTATATTGTCTGCAATGTCTTGGAAGAAACCAGCGAGGATAGGGTACAGCTCATCTTCCATGATAGCAAATGACGCACAGGTTTGTGTGCCGAATCGTCGTTTCTCACTGCATATCCACTGATAAACAGGCTTTCCCTTGGATGCACTGTTGGAGAAGCTGGTGCGCCAGTATGGGCGTTCGTGTGCGCTGCACCAGATTTTTCCTGTGAGTACGCTGGTATCTTTGAATGAATGACTTCGACTTTTTATTATGCTGCTGTGTTCTTCTAAGATACGATTGCATTGCTCCCAGATTTCCTCACTAATGATTGCGGGGACAACCTCGCCTGTTTCATCCTTGTACATTACCCATTGATCTTCGGGAAGAAATCGTTGTTCTTTTGTACGATAGTCAACGATTTTCACTTTATTTCCACAGTAGTATCCTTTATATTTGGGGTTGCGGATAATTCCCGTTATTGTGTTGTGATGAATTCTTGTTCCGTTACGTCCACGGTAGCCTTTATCGAATAACAATCTTTCAAGTCGTCGTGTGCTGTAATCTCCTGTGGCATATAGTTCGAATATCATCCTCACCATTTCTGCTTCTTGCTCGTTGATAACCAAGCGACAGTCTACTTTATCGTAGCCGAAGATACGATTGTTGCCTAGTACATTTCCCCGCTCGATAGATCGTTTGTGCCCCCAGCGTACACGTTCAGAGAGCTTGCGGACTTCATCGGCGGCGATACTCGACATGATTGTCAGACGCATTTCACTATCTGTATCTATGGTGCAGATGTTATCGTTCTGGAAAAACACACCCACTCCGGCTCGCAGCAAGTCACGCGTATAGGTAAGGCTGTCGATAGTATTTCGAGCGAATCGACTGACCTCCTTGGTGAGAATGAGGTCGAATCTACCATTTTTTCCATCTTCAATCATACGCATGAAGGAAGTACGGTTTTCAGCACTTTCGCCTCTGACTCTATCTACATAGCCTTCAACGTAATTCCAGTTTGTATTGCTTTGGATTAGTTCCGTGAAATATAGAATCTGACTTTCTATGGAATTTTCTTGTTCTTCTTTTGTGGTGGATACTCTGGCGTAGAACGTTACGTTTATCGGGAGATCAAAAATGGTAATGCGTTCTTGTTTCATTCGGTTTGCAGCCGAGTAAATATCCATTGGTTATTCCTCCTTAGTTTTTTTTATCATACCACAGTGCTTTGACTTGTGTCAATAGAAATATTTTCCATTTTAAGCGGTAAGTTTTTCAATCAAAGTTACCATGCGGTTGTACTTGCTGCGTTCAATTTCTCCCTCATTCAATAAGATTTTTGTCCATGCAATCAGTGTCTGCTTCTTACGTGCCAATGCGGCAGCGGAATCTGTTTTCATGAAATCAACTCCTTTACTATTAGTTTGGATGATTTCAGTTTGTTTAATACAGGTTAAATCTGTATTATTTATATCTGATTGTATGGGTTGATAAGCGAGTGAGCCTTTGATAGGTGTATTTATAATATTCTGATGCATTGAACCTCCGTTTCTGCTGCTTTTAAATATAGATAGCAACTGTTGATGGTCAATCCTTCATCGTTTAATTGCATTGCTGCAACATAATTATACATGTTTATATTATAAAATGGAATCATCATACTCAACGACAATTTGTCGCTGAGTTTGTGGAAGAGCAATAAATTACTTTTCTATCTTTGGCATTGCTTCGCCTCTGATAGCTTCTTCCAATTGCTTTTTGAGCAGAATATCCGAATGCTTCTTGTGAGTTTCAGCCTTGAGCATTAAAGCGATTGTATCCATCATCTGCTTGTCCTGTGCCTTTATAAAATTTTCTACTGTATTGTTCATAATTTTTCCTCCTGAAGTTCATCACCATTGTTAATCAGTGTGACGCCCTGTTTTGAGGCGTCATCTTGTTTTGAGTAGGTCGTACCTCACGCCCTACCGATTAATGTGGGTTGACTATGTCGTGTTTCACGAGAGATTTTCCTGACAGAACATTGATTTCGTCAGTTAAGTTAAGGGGGAGATGAAGCACCTCCTCCTTACACTCTGATTCGTTACGCACCTATTTCAAGTGCCTGTTTCTTTGAAAAGGGGTTCGGGTTTTCCCGATTCTGTGCATGTGGATAGCCACATGCGATGCTTGCCCTCCAAAGGAGGACTCTGATTTGTGACATCCGCCTGAAACTACGCAAATTCGGTAAATAATCGCTGAAACTCTATTTCAAGACACCCACAGTTTCCGAAAATCCGATAACAGACGCCTTTAGTTGAATGTGCTAAAACTGCCGAAAAATCGGCGAGCTTTGCTCGTCGAGGTGAGCTGAAAGGCGGCTTCAGACGCCTTTCTTTTAACCTGCAAACCATATCCCCCCTGAATTTGCCCGAAATCCATCTGATTTCAACTCTGCAAACGCTCTCAAAAAGCCAATTATTTTCGCTCGGTTATGCTTGAAGGTATCCTTTCCCGACCGCACCTCAGAAAACGTCACACAAGCGATTCTGGAGCAAACTGAGCGATAGCTGTCGGTGTTTGATACTCTTAACTTCAATCAAGGTCATACGATACCTACCTTGATTCAGAGATCGTTCTGCTCCGATAACCATCTTAGGTTTCAGCACTGTTTTCGCATATCTCCTTATCATTCATCAGCAGAAGATAAAATGTCAGAACATTCAATTGCATAATCCGATTCGTTACGCACCTCTGTGCATTCGGTTTCAACAACATTTCTTCTGCATACAAGATCAGTATATGCCTTGATTGCATCATCGGGATTTTCAAGAAAGTGTTCAAGCAGCTTTTCCAATTTCATTTTGTACAGCCGACGCTTCACTTCTTCCGGATCATTGTTACACTCTGTAAGAAATTTCGGAGTAAAGTAACAACCGTATTGCCTGATGCATGGAAGCACCTCATGCGTCACCCACCTCTGAAACACTTCTGCTGCAGGAAGTCTTGAACCGAAGATCAGACGATACAGATCACCTTCGGAAATATAGTTCTTCACAATTGTTTTCGACGAACTCTGCGGATGCGGAACAGTTAACCTGATTGTTTCTTCGCAATGATCAATGATTGCTTTTCTCGGATTGTGATAACCAAATACCTTTGCACACTCTGAAGCAGGAAAGTACAGCTTATCACCAATCTCAACACTTTCAAGTGCACCGAATTCAGAATATTCAAATGCACTTTTTTCAATTCTCATAATTTCATTCAGATTCAATCGCATTCCTCCAATCCTTAACAGCAGAAGAAAAAAGACAGCGTGATTCGTTACGCACCGATTTCAAGGTGCATAGTATATTTCTCTTTCTGCATTAATAAATAACATTCATTTGTTATCTTCTATTAGTCTTATTTGTATCCGTCTGACGATACAACCCTGTGTCATCACAACACCACCCATGTGCAAATTCATAAGTATTGCACCGTTGTTTGTGTTTGTAATAGTTGTGATGCACTTTCATAATATGCTTTTCCTGTAATGATTTAACAGCTTTTGCAACAGAGCTTCGTGCGATATGACACTCACTTGCAATCTTACTGTAACTCGGAAAGCATTTGCCTGTGACGCTGTTTCTGCATTTAAGCAGACAGCACAGCACACAGAATTCAATCGGTGTAAGATTCAAATCGAACACCTGATTCGGAACTTTAAAATATTTCATGTATACCTCCTGTTTTAATTCCCACAACAGTACAGTTCCTTTTGTTTTTCGAAACAAAGTTTTCTTCGGAACTGATACGCTCAGCCCCTCCAAGCTTTCTTCGCATATTTTGTTCCCCCGAATATCTCTCCTGTGTGGGATTCAGTTTTCAAGTTACTATACAGTGTCCGGACACCTTTACAATGTTCAGTATACATCACAGTTTGACAGCCGTCAATAGATGTAGTATAATAAATCTATCGTGTTCTATCTATTCTCTATTATCTGTAAACTTTTTGTGAATTTTAAGGAGTCGTGTATGTTTGAAATTGAAGCACATTACTATAACAGGAAGATTTATTTATCTGACGG
>JAFXEJ010000073.1 GCA_017513795.1 Ruminococcus sp. | reverse complement strand
TCTACGGTGCGATGTGGGCATCGCACCCTACATTGCCTATATATTTTTTACACATACCACTGATATTTTTATCAAATGGCAGTGTTTTTTCATATTTTTTTCTATATATCTTGAAATTTTCAGTATTTTCTGATATAATCAGATACATAAGAAAACGGATTCAACAATACTATGAAACGGAGTGATGTATATGCCGCCTATGGGAGGTCCGAGGAGACAAGCTTTTCTCACAGAAGAAGAAAAGAAAAATCGTCCGAAAGTTACAAAAGGACTGCTGAAACGCATATTTTCCTATCTGAAACCCTATTGGAAACAAATGATTGTCGTTCTTATCGCTATCGTAATTTCCTCTATACTGAACCTTATGCCATCTGTCCTCACCGGTAAAATCATCGACGAGGGACTTATCGGCAGAAGTATGCAGAAGCTTATCCTGTTTATCGTTCTTTCACTGACAGTTACGCTGGGAGCTAATCTTATCGGCGTTCTTGAAAGCTACATGAACACATGGATCGCTCAGCATATCACCTACGATATGCGCAACAAGATGTATAAGCATCTACAGAAAATGTCGCAGCGTTTCTTTACCTCAAACAATCAGGGCGATATCATCACCCGTATGACAAGTGATATTTCAGGCGTTCAGCAGATCATCACATCAACGCTTACAAGTATTCTTTCAAATTCCATAACTCTGATAATAGCTCTTGTCGTGATGTTTCAGCAAAGCTGGGTAATGGCTCTTGTCGGAATCGCTGTGATTCCCCTGTTCATCATCCCTACCCGAAGCGCAGGCAAAACACGCTGGTCAATTACCGCTGAATCACAGGCTTGCAGTGATGAAATAAACGGAATTCTAAACGAAACAATGTCGGTAAGCGGTCAGCTTCTTGTAAAGCTTTTCGGCATGGAACAGGTCGAATACAACAAATACGAAGAAGCCAACAACCGCAT
Organism: Ruminococcus sp.; assembly: GCA_017513795.1. Lineage (GTDB taxonomy): Bacteria > Bacillota > Clostridia > Oscillospirales > Ruminococcaceae > Ruminococcus. The sequence continues at coordinate 28,874 of JAFXEJ010000073.1, read as the reverse complement.
GGTAAAGCTCAATATCCGTGAGGGTATGGCTGGACGCTGGTTCAGAGTTGCTCTCAGTACATTTTCAAGTATAGGTCCTATGCTTCTGTATCTTGCCGGAGGTATCCTTATGATGAAATTCGACAGCAGTCTGACTGTCGGTGATATCACTGTACTTGTGGCATTGCTTGGCAAAATGTACGGACCTGTAAATCAGCTTCTCAACATTCAAGTGGACTGGATACGCTCCATGGCTATGTTCACCCGTATCTTTGAATACTACGATATGCCTGTTGAAATCGAATCTGCTCCCGATGCTGTACGTCCCGATGGACGTGCAAAGGGCGAAGTTCAGTTTCGCAACGTCGGATTCTACTACGAAAAAGAACGTCAGATTCTTGCTGATATCAATTTCACATTGGAACACGGCAAATGCATTGCTGTAGTTGGTCCTTCCGGTTCGGGAAAAAGTACACTTGTAAATCTGATTCCACGTCTATGGGATGCAACTTCCGGTACTGTATCTTTTGACGGTGTTGATGTACGAAAGCTTGACCTCGGCTATCTGCGTGAAAATATCGGCATTGTCAGTCAGGAAACTTATCTTTTCAACGGAACTATCCGTCAGAATCTTCTCTATGCAAAACCTGACGCTACTGAAGAAGAACTCATCGAAGCATGCAAGAAAGCAAATATATACGATTTTGTCGAAAGACAGGAAACAGGACTTGATACAATCGTCGGAAACCGTGGTCTGAAACTGTCAGGCGGCGAAAAACAGCGTATTTCCATTGCAAGAGTACTTCTGAAAGATCCGGCACTTATGATTTTCGACGAAGCCACATCTGCACTTGATTCCATATCTGAGCAGAAGATTCAGGACGCTATCGAACCGCTTATCGCATCACGCACAAGTATTCTCATTGCTCACAGACTCTCTACTATTCTTGCGGCTGATGAAATTTTAGTAATCAACAACGGTGTTATCGCTGAACGTGGTACACACAATGAACTTATTTCTCTCGGCGGTGTTTACTCACAGCTGTACGAAACACAATTCTGCAAGGCTTCTGAAAAAGAACCTGATTCCTTCGATTATACCGAGGGCGAGGATTAATAAAAGACGAATGGACTGCGTAATGCAGTCCATTTCAATTTACGTTCAGTTTTCATTTTCTCTTTTTATTCTGAAATTCACAGAACGCTTGAGATATTCAAGATATTCCTCATCACGGCACATAGCCTTGCCGATATCGTCAGAAAGCTTTGCAACAGGACGTCCGTTCACATACTGAAGCTTTATAACGATATTCAGTGCTTTTTCCTCTGTATCGTTTGAACAGAATGTGCCTATGCCAAAAGATACCTTTGTCTTGTCACAGAAGTATTCGTAAAGCTTCTGTGCACGGTCAAAATTGAGACTGTCACTGAACAGCAGAAGCTTTGTTTTCGGATCTACGCCATATTTTTTATAGTGCTCTATCATTTTATCTCCCCATGCATACGGATCACCGCTGTCATGACGGACTCCTGTATAATTGTTTACCATTGATCTGTTAAAATCAAGCAGAAACAGATTTGTTGTAATAGTATCAGTCAGAGCAGTTCCATTGTCACCGTTGTATTCATCATACCAGTCTTTCAATGCATAGTGATTTGTATATGCCAGCGGAATTGTATCTATTCCCTGATACATCTGCACAAACTCATGAGCAAAAGTTCCGATAGGTGTTACATTGTACTTCATTGCAAGATATACATTTGAAGTTCCTACGCACTTATCAGTCTCGGTTACAAGACGCTTTACAACAACATCCTCCCACTCTCTTGAAAGTCTTCTGCGACATCCGAACTCTGCAAATCTGAATGTATAAGTTCCGTCGTTCAATGCCCTTATCTTTGCATCAAGACGCTCCTCAGCAGATTTTCTGAGTTTCTCATAGTCATAATTCATTCGGAAATATACTTCATTCACGATTTCAAGCAGATATATCTCAAACTGCATTGCAGAGAAAAGCGGGCCGTCCACAACGATCTGAAGCTCGCCGTTTTCATCAAGCTCTGCATTTACATAGTCACGAATAGGTCTCCACAAACGAAGAAATTCTACATAATCATCCTTGATAAAGCGAATTGAACGAAGATAGTCAAGTTCTTCCTTTTTGAAGGAAAGAGTACAGAGGTGATCGATCTGACCGTTGATTTCCTGTAACATTTCAGGAGTGAATACAACATCTTTATTACGGCACTTGAAATAATACTGACCGCAAAGATCGGTATGCTTGTGGAAAATAACCTGATTCATATTGAATTTATAAAGATCCGTATCAAGGAGGGAAATAACAATAGGTTCAAGTTTCATAATTATTCTCCTTTCTGTATGCTGATCTGACAGCTTCTCATTGTTTCGATTGCGGCGTTGTGCTTCTCAGGAGTTACACCGGCACAGCATTTTTCGTCAACCGCTATCTGTGCTTCGGGAAAAATCGCTTTCAGAAGCAGTGCGTTGCTTACAACGCAGATATCTGTGCAGAGTCCGATGAGTTCTATGCTCATGTTGTCAGTTCCGGCAGATTTTTTTATCAGCTCCGGCAGATCAACAGAACCGAATGTTATTTTTTCAACGGGAATATACTTTTTTCCTTCAAGAGCTTCAGCAATATAATCATTAAGCTGCCAGCCGTCAGTTCCTTGGATACAGTGGGGAACGGGAAGCATTCTGCCCTCGGAAGTTTCCATATAATTTTCATAGTGGGTATCAAATGTAGCGTAAATCTCACCGTCAAAAGCCTTTATCTTCTGCACGGCAGCCGGAACTATTGCCTGTGCTTCGGCAGAACCAAGTGCACCATCCACAAAATCCTTCTGCATATCAACAACTACTAAAATCTTTCTCATAACTTCATCTCCTATATCAGATCATTGTATTTTTTCTTCTGTACAGTCTGGCGGGACGATGTCCTTCACCTCTTACATATTCATCTGTCTCCTCAACATATCCGCTTACCATGCGGCGGAAATTCGCCGGAAGTACAGAGACATTCATAATGGTTTCCTGAACTTTCTGCAGGGATGTCAGCGTGAATTTCTCAGGCAGAAAATCAAAAATAGTATTATAATTCTTAGCTTCATTCCTGAGAACCGTGAACGACGCTGCAATTATAGCTGCGTGGTCAAAAGCAAGACCGCTGTTTTCTATGATATGGAATTTCGTGCGTCCGAAGCCCGACTTTTTCTCGGCAAGTACTGCACTTAGTTCTGTATCTTCGTATACGAGACTGAGATAATATTCTCCGTTTTCGTTTCTGTCAAAGCTTACACTGAACCATTGTGCATCGGCAGCATCATCACCGCTTACCTGTCTGACTGATTCCTCGCTTATTATGGAAACATACGCATTCGAAATTATCCACCCTCTCGGATCACGGTCAGGATCACTGAAAACTCCAACCGGCATTATTGCTGTCGGAAGCACCTGTGTTTCCTCCTGAATCTCCCTCAGTGCGCATTCCTCAACGGTTTCGCCTTTCTGCAAAAATCCGCCCGGCAATGCCCACATATCCTTATATGGATGACCTCCACGCTTCACAAGAAGAAGCTGAAGCTTGTTTTCGGGATTTTTCCTGTAACTCGTCTTATCCTCTGAGCTTATCATAAAAGCCGCTACATCAGTAGTCACTGACGGTCTTTCATAATCGCTGAGCTTATAATTTGAAAGGAATTCTTTTTCGCTTTCCATACTTCCCGCCTCCTGTGTTATTTCTATTATGATAATAACATAAAAATAATATGAAGTCAAGTGTTTTTAATTATTTTTTTATTTTTACAAAATAAAAAATCTCCGGACTTCTATTCAGTCCGGAGATAATTATTATTCCTGTGTGTATTTAGGCATCAGCATGAGCTTGTGCAGATTCGCATTATGAAGTCTGTCGATTTTTTCCTTGATTTCCGGAACATCGCTCAGATCATCCTCTCCTCTGATATACTTGTCAAGCATCGCATAGGTGAATCCAAGATTTTCCTCGTCTGTCTTTCCGCAAAGTCCGTCAGTAGGTACCTTATGAACAAGATCATACGGCAAACCAAGTTCATCTCCGACAGCAAGAACTTCTGTTACTGTGAGGTCTGACAGTGGAGAAAAATCGCCGGCTGCATCGCCGTATTTAGTAGAATATCCTACCCAGTCTTCAGAAAGGTTACATGTATTCACAACACGTCCGCCAAGTGTTGCTCCGACAGCATAGAGTGTTGTCATACGGATTCTTGCCGGAGTATTCACTATCGCCTGATTGTTGGGTTCCATGTGCTTTTTAAGCTCATCCATAAATGCTGTAACAGTATCACCGATATTTACAGTATATGTTTTGATTCCCAGAAAATCACAGAGCTTTCTGCTGCAATCTATATCTGACTGTATGCCCTGCGGCATCATAACTCCGATAACACGATCTTTTCCGAGAGCCTTTACGCATACTGCCGCAGCTATTGAACTGTCCTTGCCGCCGGATATACCAATAATCGCTTTTGTTTCGGGAGAAGCACTGCTTTCAAAGTAATCCTTTACCCATTTAACCAGTTTCTCCGTTGTTTTCTTTGCATCAAATGTATATGCCATATTTTTCACCTCATTTTAAAATTTTCTTTTTTATCAGAATAATATTACTATGAATTGCGAAACAAGTACCACAGAGATAAGTGCGGCAGGATATGTCGCTGCATATGCTGATGCCACATTCTCTGTTCCGGCAGTACTTATAAGTGTTCCGAGCGCCGGAGTTGATGTCATTCCGCCGGTAATTGCTCCCAGATTGTTGAGCAGCTTGAACTTGAGAACGTATTTCGCAAAAAGGAATCCGATAATCATCGGCAGAAGTGTCATTATTACACCGTACACGAAGTAGATAGGCTTGAAGTATTCAACGAATCTTGCTCCGCCTGAAACACCAGCTCCGATAAGGAATAACATAAGTCCCATTTCACGGCATACTTTAAGTGTTGTATCCTTTGGCATAATTGAAATCTTTCCGATTTTTCCGAAATGTCCGAAAACAAGAGTTGTAAGCAGACATCCGCCTGTTGTTGTAAGTGAGAAGTTTCCGAACTTGATTGAGCCGACAAATATACCAATTATAGCCGCTAAAGCAAATGGCATGAATCCGAAATCATCCATTTCAATAAGCTTTCCGCTTTCGCTTTTCTTCTTGCTTGCTGTACCGGATGAAATAATAAGCTCACGTTCCTTTTTCATATCTGCCTTCATGAATTTCGGCATAAGCTGTACAAAAAGCACTACTCCGATAACTCCGAAGATATAGGCAATTCCGTAACCAACTGAAACTGCTCCCTCAAGCTCTGCACCAACTGCATCCTTGGAAGCGGAAAATCCGGGCGTACTTGTAAGTGCACCTGCTAAGAGTCCGACAAGAACTGCCGTGAATTCATCTCCATTAAGATCGCTGAACTGGCTTCCGATAGCAATGCATCCGGCACAGGCAAGTCCGCCAGTGAGGATAATTATAACCGCCAGAAGAACATAAGACTTGAAATTCTTCTTGAAATTCTCGAAAAATGCCGGTCCGGCAATAAATCCTACTGCCGAAACAAAAAGGATAAGTCCCATATTTTCTACTATTTTTAGGGCATTGCTTACGAATGATATACTTTCGCCGCTCTCAGCCGCCTTAAGCACGAGGTTTTCACTGAGATTGTCAAAGAAGAAACAGCCATAAAGCAGTGCTACGATAAATACACCGGCTGTTCCGAGAGAAACGCCTTTGATCGTAATTCTTCCCAGCAGATATCCTACCGCTGCAATAAGAAATACTGAAAACATCAGAAAAGCAATTGAGGTTATTGAAATCGAAAAATCACCTGCGGTAATTAAATCCATAGTAATAACACTTCTTTCTAAAAAAATTTGTGAATAAATAACAATTTGTCTATTCGCAGAAATCGACGGACTTGGTTTTCCACCATTTCGTCCGCCGATTTATTAATGTAATTTATGACTTGCGTGCATACTTCGGCAGAAGCATCGGTGACTGTACATCAGTATCAAGTCCGGCTGCCGCAAGCTCATTGTTGAAACGCTCTATATGCTCCAGAGTAAGTCCCTCCGGAACAGCTGTTTCCTTTGCCTTTGCCGCAGCGTAAATTCCGGCATTTCTGCCGAATACGATAACATCAAGAAGCGAATTTCCCATAAGACGGTTTCTGCCGTGAATTCCTCCGGCTGCTTCTCCGGCTGCGTAAAGATTCTCTACGCCTGTGGAGCAGTCAGGATTTATTTCAAGTCCGCCGTTCTGATAGTGAAGTGTAGGATATACAAGAATCGGCTCTTTTCTGATATCAATGCCGTACTTTCCGAACATTCTCATCATCGCCGGAATACGCTTTTCAATAGTTCCTTCGCCGTTCTTGTATTCGATCATAGGTGTGTCAAGCCATACTGCGCTTCCGAGATCAGTCTCAATTCCCTTGCCGTTTGCAGTACATTCACGGATGATTGAAGCAGCTGTAACATCTCTTGTCTCAAGAGGATGCATGAATACATCACCGTCAATGTTTACAAGCTTTGCTCCGAGTGAACGAACCTTCTCAGTAACAAGTGCTCCGAAAATCTGCTCCGGATATCCTGTTCCCGTAGGATGATACTGAAGTGTATCAGCGTAAAGAAGCTTTGCTCCTACTCTGTAGCCGAGAATAAGTCCATCAGCTGTTGCGCCATAGTGATTTGATGTCGGGAATCCCTGATAATGAAGACGTCCGGCACCGCCTGTAGCAATAATTACTGTCTTTGCTCTTGCAACAAGAAGTTCCTTTGTTTCCATGTTCATAAGAACAGCTCCGGCAGCGTTTCCGCTGCTGTCAAGAATGATTTCAACAGCAGCTGTGAAATCAACAACGGGAATGCCTCTGTTGAGTACCTCGTCACGGAGTGTTCTCATTATCTCAGCACCGGTATAGTCCTTTGCGGCATGCATTCTTTTTCTTGATGTACCGCCGCCGTGAGTTGTTATCATTGTTCCGTCTGCTTCCTTATCGAACTCAACGCCAAGATCGTTGAGCCACTTGATTGCTTCGGGAGCCTTCGATACAAGTGTATTTACAAGCTCAGGCTTTGCAGCAAAATGTCCGCCGCCGAATGCGTCAAGATAATGGATAGCCGGTGAATCGTTAGGCTTGTCAGCAGCCTGAATTCCGCCTTCAGCCATCATTGTATTTGCGTCACCGATACGAAGCTTTGTTACGATCATAGCTTTTACTCCAGCCTGATCTGCCTCGATTGCAGCTGATGCTCCGGCACCGCCGCCGCCGATGATAAGTACGTCTGTATCGTAATCCGGAGCAGAAAGATCTACATCCTTACTGCTTATACGGCTCTTTCCCTGAAGAAGCTCCGCAAGCTGTGTGGGAACCTTATCGCCCTTATTTACACCGGCAGAAAGCACGGTAAACTCGTTCTGCTTATAGTCGGGATGGAACTCTGCCAGCAGTGAATCCTTTTCCTCAGCTGTCATTCTTCTCGGTTCAAGAGAAGCATTTTCAGCTCTCTTTTCAGCAACGATCTTTGCAAGCTCGTTAAGCTTTTCGATTTTATACATAGCCCAGCTCCTCCTTACTTCTCGATCTCACGGGTATTGTAAAGCTCTTTGATTTCCTCAACAGGCTTCTGCATGAGCTTTTCAATAAGTTCATTGTACATTCCGTCGTTGATCTCCTTGACACGCTCCTCAAGGTGAGCGCAATCGGGAGCAATATATTTACCGTTCAGACGTCTTGCAAGCATGGCCACCTGAGGATGTGAAATTCCAGCCGGACATCTTGATGAGCATACTCCGCACATTACGCAGTCGAAGCTGAGCTCTGCACACTTGTCGTACTCGCCTCTCTGCGCATGAGCAATATACTGCATAACACTGAGCTCCTGTGTACAAACCTTTGTGCAGGCATTACAGCCGATACAGCAGTATATCTCAGGGTAAAGCTGCATCATTATCTGCTCTGTAGGCTTTATCTCATTGATATCGTAGATTTTCTTTACAAGCGGGAAGAAAGGCAGTGTTGCAACGTACATTCCCTCCTGAACCTCAGTCTGACAAGCAAGACACGCATGAAGTTCCTGTTTATCCTTGATTCTGTAAATTGTAGCACACGCTCCGCAGAATCCGTTTCTGCAGCCGCATCCTCTTACCAGCTCATAGCCGGCATATTCCATAGCTGTCATTATCGTAAGTCCTGCCGGCACCTGATATTTCTTGCCGAACAGGAATACATTTACCTTGTTTTCCATGACATTACTCCTTATATCAATATTCGTCAGGCAGTTCGCTCAGTTCGTCGTATCTGAATACCGGACCGTCCTTGCATACATACTTATCACCGATATTACAGCGTCCGCTCTTTCCTACACCGCACTTCATACGAAGTTCCATTGTGGTGTATACCTGAGTTTCCTCAAAGCCAAGCTCTTTAAGTCCGGCAAGAGTGAACTTTATCATGACCGGAGGTCCGCAGACAAGCACTGTGCTGTCTGTGGAAGGATTAAGTTCCTTCACAAAATTCGGGACAAATCCGACATGACCGTCCCAGCCATCCTGTGGATTGTCAATAGTAAGATTTACTTCGATTCCCTCATCTGTCATCCACTCGTCGATGATCTCCTGATAATCAACAAGATCATCCTTTGAGCGTGAACCGTAAACAATACGGACGCTTCCGTAATTGCTGCGGTTGTCACGGACGTAATTTATTACGGAACGAAGCGGAGCAAGACCGATTCCTCCGGCAACAAACAGCAGATTTTTGCCTTTAAGCTCAGTTTCAACAGGAAATGCATTGCCGTACGGACCTCTGATAGTTATCATCTGTCCGACATCCATCTGATGAAGCCAGTTTGTAAGGCATCCGCACTTCTTGATGCTGAATTCCATGAATTCGGTATTTGTCGGGGAGGATGTTATGGAGAACATCGCCTCGCCTACTCCGGGAATAGAAAGCATTGCGCACTGTCCGGGCATGTGCTCGAAAACCTTTCCGCCTTCCGGTGCAACTACCCTGAATGTTTTTACATCGGGAGTATCCTGACGTATATCGGTAACGATACCAAGAAGCGGTATCAGAGTATCATTTGTATTCATCACTTGACCTCCAATGCTTTCATGACTTTGACGATATTCATGGAAATCGGACATTTCTGCAGGCAGCGTCCGCAGCCTACACAGCTGAATTCCCCGTTATTGTTTGACGGGAAATACACAAGCTTATGCATAAAGCGCTGGCGGAAGCGTTCAAGCTGGGAAACTCTCGGATTTCCATGAGCCATTTTTGTAAAATCGGAGTACATACATGAATCCCAGCAGCGGAAACGTACAATGCCGTCGCCGGTGTTGAAATCCTTTATATCGTAGCACTGACATGTGGGACATACAAATGTACAGGTTCCGCAGCCGATACAGCTCTCGGAAAGTCCTGCCCACTTATCAGAATTGAAAAGCTCATTGAGTTTGTCTCCGCCGAATGAATCAGTAGAGAGATTGGCAAGCGGAAGCTTTTTCAGGATATTTCTTGTATTCTCCTGAACGTCAGCAAGACGTGAAAGATCGCCGTCCTCAAGAAGATTATCTATTTCTGCAAGGAACTTCTCGCCCTTTTCTGTATTTGCCATGAAGAAGAATCCATCCCCAACCGGAAATGCTGTAACATCGCCGCCGGGCATTGTGGGATTGATTCCGAATGCCGTACAGAAACAGGTCTCAGCCGGACGTGTACAAGCCATTGTCACAACTGTTCCGTGATCTCGGCGGTTCTTGTAGAAGCTGTCAACAGGATCCACAAGATACACCTTATCAAGAATATCAAAACTGCGTGCATCACACGCTCTGACTCCGAAGATAACAAAATCTTCGCACTCTTTTCTGATATCCTTTACTTCGATTTTCTTGCCTTCCATTTTAAAGGCAGCGAGATTTTCCGTCTGCGGAAAAAAGAAATCCTTTGCACTGCGAACAGTATTGAGGGCATTGCTGAGCTTCATGCCGCTTTCGTATTTTCTGAATTCAGCAGCTCCATCCTCACGGTCTGTGGGAATGTAAAGAGTCTGCTTTCCGGAAATAGCTTCAAAAAGCTGATCAAGCTTTGAAACCGTTATTTTTCTGAGCATTACTCTGCACCCCTTTCATGAACGATACTTGCTTCGCAGTCATCCATTTTATATTCATTGAGCGGTGCCTTATCAGTTGTGTTTTCTCCAGCCTGATATGTACCGTAAAGAGAATTTATATCCTTGATAAACTTGCGGTTGAGCAGGTGAAGCGGAATATTTTCCGGACATACTCTTGAACATTCGCCGCAGTCTGTGCAGCGTCCGGCAACGTGGAATGCACGGATAATATGGAACATATTCTCCTCAAAGCTGTCAGCGGCAGCCTTGTTTTCAATGCCGGAATCAGGATTTTCAAACACGCACTTTTCACAGGTACAAGCCGGACAGACAGTGCGGCATGCATTACAGCGGATGCACTTTGAAAGCTCGCTGCGCCAGAAATCGTAGCGCTCCTGAGATGTCATATTCTCCAGCTTTTCAACCATATCAAATCGGTTTGAGTCAAGAACTTCTCCGTCCTCGCCGATGAGTTCATCATAAACAACGTGCTTTTTACTCTTGCAGCTCTCGCATTTTACACTTATAGCCTCATAAAAAGGCATTTCAGATACGCCGTATATCGTCTCTATCTTCAGTGTGTAATTTTCATTTCTTACGTTGAGGATTCCTGTGATTCCCCTTGCTCTTATCTTTTCGATATCAAGCTTGGGACCGCCGGGAATTCCGATAACATAAACCTTGTCACGGTCAATGCGGTGCTCCTTCACAAGCTGATTGAAGCTGTAAGTATCGCATGGCTTCAGAAATGCAAGGATCTTTCCTTCCCTGATAGTTTCCTTTACCAGATATTTTGAAAGATTGGCAGATGTAAAATCATCGCAGACAAAGCTTTCATCAAGCTCCTGAGCCGATGTAAATACAGCCGGAGTGTGGTCGTATGAAAATTCGCCCTTTTTCCAGCCAATGACACGATCAACAATGCCGTCAGCAAGGAGTTCCTTTGCTCTTTTTATCATTGCTTCCTGCATCTCAGATCCTCCAGTCTCCGGTTAGGGCCAAGCTTTCTGACCGCTTCGGTAAATTCATTCATTGTGGCAGCGAATTTAGCTCCCTCCGCAGCAGATACCCATTCAACACGGGTTCTGTCACGCTCAATGCCGAGAAAATCAAGCATACTGAAAAGAAGCGTCATTCTGCGGCGTGTAAAGTAGTTTCCGGATGTATAATGGCAGTCTCCGGGATGACATCCGCAGAGGATAACTCCGTCTGCTCCTCTCTGAAAAGCACGAAGTATGAACATCGGATTCACTCTGCATGAACAGGGAACACGGATGATCTTGACATTCGTGGGATAATTAAGTCTGTTTGTGCCCGAAAGATCGGCTCCTGCATAGGAACACCAGTTACAGCAGAAGGCAACGATAAGGGGCTGAAATTCATTATTGTTATTTACTTGCATATTGCGTCTACCTCCGCCATTATCTGACTGTTTGAGAATCCGCTGAGATCCATTGCTCCGGAAGGACAGGCAACCGTGCAGGCTCCGCAGCCCTGACAAACGGCAGGATTTACACTTGCCACACGGCGTATCCGTGTAGTCTTGTCGGGCATTCTGAATTCCTTGTCAATATATGTAATAGCACCATAAGGACATACCTTTTCACATGATGAACAGCCATTGCACATAAGCTCGTCTGAGCTTGCAACACACGGATTACAGGTAATGCTGTTCTTGCAGAGAAGTCCGATAGCCTTTGCAGCTGCGGCACTTGCCTGAGCTACAGTTTCGGGGATATCCTTTGGTCCCTGACAGGCTCCGGAAAGGAAAATTCCGGCTGTTGCAGATTCTACAGGACGAAGCTTGGGATGCGCCTCTGTGAAGAAATCGTTTGTATCCATTTGTGTGGTGAGCATTGTCGCAAGCGGACGTGCACTCTTATCCGGCTCGATAGCAGCCGCAAGAACTACCATATCCGCATCGATATGAAGCTGTTCATTCGCAAGAAGATCTGCCGCCTGAACATCAAGCTTTCCGTCTGATTTCGGAGTAACCTTTCCTACCATGCCTTTTATGTAATGTACTCCGTACTGTTCAACGGCACGGCGATAGAATTCATCAAAGTTCTTTCCGGGAGTTCTCACGTCTATATAGAATACATAAACCTCTGTATCAGGATATTTCTCACGGATAAGCATTGCATGCTTCGCTGTATACATGCAGCATATTTTTGAACAGTAGGGTTTGCCCTTTTCATCTTCACATCTTGAACCTACGCACTGTACAAAAACAATAGTGTGCGGATGCTTCTTATCAGAAGGACGAAGCAGAGTTCCTCCATTCGGACCAGCGGCGTTCATAAGACGCTCAAGCTCCAGTGATGTTACAACATCAGGACTCTGATTATATGCAAATTCCTCATACTTGTCTATTTTAATGGGATTGAATCCGGTAGCTACTACAATAGCACCGTACTTCTCTTCAACGAACTTATCTGTCTGCTTATAGTCGATAGCGCCCACTGAGCACACCTTTGAACAGACTCCACATTTGCCGTTTTTCAGCATAAGGCAGTAATTCGGATCAATTGCCGCTACCTTAGGAACAGCCTGCGCAAAAGGAATATATACGGCTGTTCTGTTGTCGAGTCCCATGTTGAATTCGTTGGGTACCTTCTTCATCGGACACTTTTCAGTACAAAGTCCGCAGCCGGTACACTTTGTTTCGTCTACGAATCTTGCCTTCTTCTTTATCGTAACTGTGAAATTACCGACAAAGCCCTTTACATCAGCAATTTCGCTGAATGAATGAATCGTTATCTTATCATTCTGGGCGCACTCAACCATCTTGGGAGTGAGAATACAAGCGGCACAGTCAAGCGTCGGGAATGTCTTATCTATCTGCGCCATTTTTCCGCCGATAGTAGGCTCTTTTTCAACAATATCAACTTCAAAGCCGGCTTCTGCAATATCAAGCGCAGTCTGGATTCCGGCAATTCCTCCGCCTATAACAAGCGCACGCTTTACAACCGGACTCTCTCCGGCAGTAAGGGGCGCATTTAAGTGAACCTTTGCAACAGCGGCTCTTCCGAGAATAACTGCCTTTTCTGTTGCTGTGGCGATTTCCTTATGTATCCACGAACACTGTTCACGGATATTCGCAATCTCAACAAGATATGGATTGAGTCCAGCCGCCGCAGCAGCCTTTCTGAACGTATTCTCATGCATTCTGGGAGAACATGAACATACAACGATTCCGGTAAGAGAATGCTCCTTTACAGCGTCCTTGATGAGATTCTGTCCGGATTCCGAGCACATATACTGATAATCCTGAGATATTACAACGCCCGGCTCATGTCCGAGAGCTTCTGCAACTGCTTTTACATCCACCGTTGCGGCGATATTTGTACCGCAGTGGCAGACAAAAACTCCTATTCTCTGCATATTATCTCCTCCTTACTTTGTATACTTCCTGAATGCTGTAACGATAGCCTGCTGAGGAAGATCGTCATCAAGCATTGCCGGAATCTGATCCGGAATCAAGTGGTTGTTTCCCTGTTTTCTGACTGCCGCAAGACGAACTGCTTCAACGACCTTAGCCGGCTCCACATTTCGTGGACAACGCTCTATACAAGCGAAACAGGTCAGGCATCTGTACAGGGAATCAGATTTCATAAGAGGCTCTATATCGCCTTTTTCCACCATGTATACAAACTGGTGGGGATGATATTCCATTTCATCGTAGGACGGACAGGCGGCTGAGCATTTTCCGCATCTCATGCACTTGCGTACATTTACTCCGGATGTGATATCCACCCAGTCTTTAAGGGAATTATTCATTGTCTGCCGCCTCCTTTACGCCGAGAGCTTCAGCTAAAAGCTCTGTAAAATAATATACCGGAAGTTCTGAATCAGAATTCTTTTCAAGATTGTAAAGACACAGCGGACACGCAGTAATTACCATTTCTGCGCCCATGTCCTCTGCATTATCCATAACTGCATTGCTTCTCTTTGCAGCCTGAGCCTTATCCTCCATTGTGATATATCCGCCGCAGCACTCGTTTCTTTGCGACCAAATCACGGGAGTTCCGCCTATCGCACGGATAAAATCCTCCATGATAGCGGGATTCTCCGGATCATCCATCGCCATTGCCTTTGAAGGACGAAGAAGCAGACAGCCGTAATATGCGGCAATTTTCTTTCCTGTCAGAGGATTTACAACCTTTTCTGCAAGCTTGTCAAAGCCAACAACATCACGAAGCATTTCAAGATAGTGATATATTGTAGTCTCGCCTCTGTAAGGCTCCTCCAGACCAAGATAATTATTCACCTTTGTCTGCATTGCTTCATTGCGTGAAATATCGTAATTAGTCTGCTTGATAACGTTGTGACAGGCAGAGCATACGGTTATAAGAGGTCTGCCGAGTTCTTTCGCTGCATTCAGGGTTCTCACCGCCGAAAGCTTTGTTGCCGGCTCGTTGGCGGCAGTTGTATAAGCTCCGCCGCAGCACTGCCATTCAGCAGGCTCCTCGAGGCATATTCCCAGAGCTTCAGCAGAGGCTCTTGCATATCTGTCGAGATCCTTTGCCTTTGTCCTCAGAGTACAGCCGGGATAATATGTAAATGTTTCCATAGATACATTTCCTCTCTTTAATCGTAAATTATACCATCTGCTCGGGATGGAACACCTCGTCAAAACGTTCAGCAGTCAGGAAACCGAGTTCTACGCATGCTTCCTTGAGCGAAATGTTGTCCTTGAAGGCTTTTTTGGCAGTCTTTGCTGCATTCTCATATCCGATGTAGGGATTGAGAGCTGTTACAAGCATAAGGGAATTATGCAGATTATGGTGCATTTTCTCCTTGTTCGCCTTGATTCCTACGGCACAGTTCTTGTCGAAGGAAATTATTGATTCCGCCAGCAGTCTTGCTGACTGGAGGAAATTATATGCGCATACAGGCATGAATACATTAAGCTCGAAATTTCCCTGAGATGCAGCCATTCCTACAGCAACATCATTTCCCATTACCTGTACGGCTACCATTGTTACCTGCTCGCACTGGGTAGGATTTACCTTTCCGGGCATGATAGAGGAACCCGGCTCGTTTTCGGGAATGAATATCTCTCCGAGACCATCTCTCGGACCGGAAGCAAGCCATCTTACATCGTTGGCTATCTTCATCATATCAGCTGCAAGAGCTTTCAGTGCTCCATGAGCAAATACGATCTCATCCTTGGAGGTCAGTGAATGGAATTTATTAGGAGCAGTTACAAAATTCTTGCCGGTAAGTCCGCTTATTGCTTCAGCAGATTTTTCTGCGAATCCAGCCGGAGCATTGAGTCCTGTACCAACGGCAGTTCCTCCGAGAGCAAGCTCTTTAAGCTCCTCGCATGAAGCAAGTATCATCTTTCTGTCCTTTTCAAGGGATGTTCTCCAGCCGCTTATCTCCTGTGAGAACTTGATCGGAGTAGCATCCTGAAGGTGAGTTCTTCCGCTCTTGACTATACCTTCATTTTCTTCCTCAAGGCGTTTAAAGGTTGCAATGAGAGTATCAACAGCAGGAATCACCTTATCCTCAAGGGCAATTACTGCGGCAATATGCATCGCCGTCGGAAATGTATCGTTTGAGGACTGACTCATATTTATATCATCATTGGGATGAAGCAGCTTTGTTCCGGCAATTTCATTTCCTCGGTTTGCAATAACTTCATTGGCATTCATGTTTGACTGCGTACCGCTTCCTGTCTGCCATACAACGAGTGGAAAATGTTCGTTGAGAGCTCCGCTGATAACTTCATCACAAGCCTGCGAAATTGCAGAAAGCTTTTCAGCTGTCATTTTTTCAGGCTTTACAGCGTGGTTTGCCATAGCTGCTGCTTTTTTGAGAATTCCGAATGCATGGGTGATCTCACGGGGCATTGTCTCAATGCCGACGCCGATCAGGAAATTCTCATGGCTTCTTTCAGTCTGGGCTGCCCAGTATTTATCAGCGGGCACCTTTACTTCGCCCATTGAGTCATGTTCAATACGATAATCCAAGTAAATTACCACCTTTTATAAAGTTTTATAGTGCCGCAACGGGCGCAGTTTTTTCTGACACAGAGAAATTTTCTTTATGCCGAGTATTTGACGGCAAGGTTTAGTTGCGGGAGCAATATTATATGCGTCTGTCGTTCACACCCGCATTTATTCTGTAGGAAAGCGTTGTCAGGCTGTCTCCGAGATGTACATTTTCTACAGCTATTCCTTCGTGTGCTACAAATAAATCATAATGTGTAAAGTTCCAGAATGCCTTTATTCCGCAGTCTATAAGCCTGTCAACAGTTTTTTCCGCAGCAGTTTTCGGAATACACAAAACAGCCGCTGACGGATTTTTTTCAGCGCAGAATTTTTCTATTTCAGCTGAATCCTGTACAATAACATCACCGATTTTCTGTCCGTGCTTTGCCGGATCAGTATCGAATACACCGATAAGCTCGAAGCCCTTGCTTCTGAAATCAATGTGCTCTGCAATGGCACTTCCCAGATTACCGGCACCAAGAAGGATTATCGGGTTAAGACGGTCAAGTCCGAGTATCTGCTTTATTTCTCTCCTCAGATCGCTTACCTTATAGCCGTATCCCTGCTGTCCGAATCCTCCGAAGCAGTTGAAATCCTGTCTTATCTGTGAAGCCGTCAGTCCCATTTTTTCTGACAGTTCCCGTGAGGATATACGGATATATCCATTGTTTTCAAGATCCTCTAAAAATCTGTAGTATCTCGGAAGCCTTCTGATGACTGAGTTTGATATTGAGTCTTTTGACATTTTTATGCGCCTCTTCTCTTGTTAGTGCGTGGGTGAAAGTAACGAATCATGACAGTACTGCACAGATTCAGTATTCCAGCACGGTGCATATCCATAAAATTACATTACACCGTCCCATAAGGCATCGGGGGCATTAAGCCCCCTGTACCTTTTAGTTTCTTGTTTTATGAATCAAGCGTTCATAAGACCGTCAAGTCTTACTCTGATCTCATCAAGGAATGTCTTTGAATCAACCTTCTTCTTGTTCTCAAGCTTGGAAATAAGGTAAAGATCACCTGTCATAACGCCTTCTTCGATTGTCTGTACTGTAGCCTTTTCAAGCTTGTCAGCAAATTCGCAAAGCTCAGGAGTTCCGTCAAGCTCGCCTCTCTTGCGGAGAGCGCCGCTCCATGCAAAGATAGTTGCAACAGAGTTTGTGGATGTTTCCTCGCCCTTGAGATACTTGTAGTAATGACGCTGAACTGTACCGTGAGCTGCTTCGTACTCGTAAATTCCGTCGGGAGATACCAGAACGGATGTCATCATAGCAAGTGAACCGTATGCAGTTGATACCATGTCGGACATTACGTCGCCGTCGTAGTTCTTGCAAGCCCAGATATATCCGCCGTTAGAACGGATTACACGAGCAACAGCGTCGTCGATGAGTGTGTAGAAATACTCAATTCCAGCAGCTTCGTATCTTTCCTTGTACTCGTTCTCGTAGATCTCAGCAAAGATATCCTTGAAACGGTGATCGTACTTCTTGGAAATTGTATCCTTTGAAGCAAACCATACATCCTGCTTGAGGTCAAGACCGTAGTTGAGACAAGCTCTTGCAAAACCAGCAATAGAGTTGTCAAGGTTGTGAAGTCCCTGAATGATTCCGTCAGACTTTGCGAAATCGTGGATAAGTTCACGAGTTTCATTGCCGTTTTCGTCTGTTACAACGAGTTCAGCCTTTGAACCCTTCTTAACCTGCATTTCAGTATTCTTGTATACATCGCCGTATGCGTGACGTGCAATAGTGATAGGCTTTGTCCATGTAGGAATATAGGGATCTATTCCCTTTACGATGATAGGTGTACGGAAAACTGTTCCGTCGAGTGCAGCACGGATTGTTCCGTTAGGAGATTTCCACATCTGTGTGAGGTTATACTCAGGCATTCTTGCAGCGTTAGGTGTGATAGTAGCGCACTTTACTGCAACACCGTACTTCTTTGTAGCCTCTGCGGAATCAATAGTTACCTGATCCTTTGTTTCCTCTCTGTAAGCAAGACCGAGATCATAATACTCAGTATTAAGCTCTACATATGGTTCAAGAAGTGTTTCCTTGATCCACTTCCAGAGGATTCTTGTCATCTCATCGCCGTCCATTTCGACAAGCGGAGTTTTCATAATAATTTTTGCCATTGGTTTTTACCTCCATTTCAATTCATTAAAAATATACAGTCTAAAAAATAGCTGTTATAAGAAACATAAGCAATATTAAAAAAACAAAAAATACAATTGCTTCTGTCAGAACTGCTTTTCCGTAAGCCTTCTGTGCGTCACCGCATTTCAAAAAGGCTTTTTCCGTAACGTCAAACAGCTTTCTTCCTGCTTTCAGAAGAAGCATAAAAAGTACAATAAATACAGCCGCAATTACTATACCTATCGGATCTCCTCTGCCTTCTATCGTGTAAAACTTCGACAGAAGAAATACAAGAAGCACTATTACAGGCAGACAGAACGCAATACTATACAGCGCACCTGGAAAATATGTATTCCGTTTCTTTGATCTCTTTTTCATAGAAAACACCTCGCTGATGACCGGATTTATGAATACCGCAGATTGAGGTATTGAAGCAAAATAAGATGTGCCGGATAGAAGATGTAGAATACCCACTTGGTATATTTTCCGCCGCCCTTTTCTCCGTTGTAAAGCATAAGAAGCGGTACCGGAAGAAATACTCCGAATTTATAGATGTTTTCCCAGAAAATATCGTGACCGTTTATCAGCAGACCAATAACCGGCATAACATAAATAAATGCTGACGCCGAATATGCAATAAGCTGATTCTTTCGGTTTCCTCTTGCAAGTTCAAATGTAAGAGTGAAAATTATCAGAGTCGCTCCCCAGTCACATTGCTCAGCAAAATAAGCAATAAACAGTATGATCGGAAGTTTCAGCGCCATGATAATTTTTTCACTGTTGACCACATGAACCGTCAATAAACTGAGCGTAAGCGTAGCAATTACGCTTTCCGTACCGCTTTCGAGAAATCCGCCGTTAAAGCAGTATGCATATGCAAAGTGCGATATAACCGCAAATATACACATTCTTGTGAAATAACGCCGCAGATTTTTTGTGTAATGATATCCCTCGGATATGAAAAAGCACATGACCGGAGCCGTTATTCTTCCGACGAAGTGCATGGCTTGTCCAGCAGCTTCGGCTGTCGGGATAAAAAGCCATGCAATATGATCAATCAGCATTGCAAGTATCGCAATGTATTTAAGCTCCGATGCGTTGATTCCTTTTGTTTTAACTGACATAAGCAATCACCGCCCGATTCCGCTGGGGATAATTATTTCATTGACTCTCTTGTATAGTCGAGAAGTCCGCCGGCAAGCATGATATCCTTTGTTCTTCCTGTGAGTTCACAAAGAACAGGAATTTCCTTGCCGTTTGTCTTGTTTACTACAACAAGCTCAGACTTTCCGTCCTCTACAGCCTTTCTTACGTCTGCAAGAACAAGCTCGTCGCCCTGTGCGATATTGTCGTAGTCAGCTTCGTTCACGAATGTGAGCGGAAGGATTCCGGCATTTACGAGGTTAGCTCTGTGGATTCTTGCGAATGACTTAACAAGAACTGCCTTTACGCCAAGGTAAAGAGGTGCAAGTGCTGCATGCTCTCTTGATGAACCCTGACCGTAGTTTGAACCGCCAACGATGATGCTCTTGCCAAGAGATTTTGCTCTCTCAGGGAATGCCTCATCACATACAGCGAAGCAGTACTGTGAGATCTTCGGAACGTTGGAACGGAGAGGAAGAATCTTTGCACCGGCAGGCATGATGTGGTCAGTTGTGATGTTGTCGCCAACCTTCAGTGATACAGGAGCGTCAATTGTCTCCATGAGAGGAGCTGTTGCCGGATACGGCTGGATGTTTGGTCCTCTGAGTATCTCAACGCTGTCCATATCAGCTTCATCAGCCGGAGGAACAACCATGTTGTCGTTGATAGCAAAAATCTCGGGAAGCTTGAACTCAGGCATATCACCAAGCTCTCTGGGATCTGTCAGATAACCTGTGAGAGCAGATGCTGCTGCCATTTCAGGAGAAACAAGGTAGATCTGTCCGTCCTTAGTGCCAGAACGTCCTTCAAAGTTTCTGTTGAATGTACGGAGCGAGATACCCTTTGAGTTAGGTGACTGTCCCATACCGATACAAGGACCGCAAGCGCTTTCAAGAATTCTTGCGCCAGCTTCGATGAGGTCAGATAACGCACCGTTCTGTGCGAGCATATTGAGAACCTGCTTAGAGCCAGGAGCAATTGAAAGTGAAACGCTGGGATCTACTGTCTTGCCCTTGAGAATGTGTGCAACCTTGAGCATATCAAGAAGCGATGAGTTTGTACATGAACCGATACATACCTGATCAACCTTGAGCTTTCCGATTTCCTCAACGCTCTTTACATTGTCAGGAGAATGAGGACAAGCAGCAAGCGGAACAAGTTCGCTGAGGTTGATTGTAAGTTCTTCATCGTAAACTGCATCCTCGTCAGCTGCAAGAGGAGTCCACACTTCTTCACGGCACTGAGCCTTGAGGAACTGCTTTGTGATCTCGTCTGAAGGGAATACAGATGTTGTAGCGCCAAGCTCTGCGCCCATATTTGTGATAGTAGCACGCTCAGGAACTGAAAGTGTCTTTACGCCTTCGCCGACATACTCAATTACCTTGCCTACACCGCCCTTTACGGACATTCTTCTGAGAACTTCAAGGATAACATCCTTTGCAGCAACCCATGGACGAAGCTTTCCTGTAAGCTCAACCTTAACTACCTTGGGACAAGTGATGTAATATGCGCCGCCGCCCATAGCAACAGCAACGTCAAGTCCACCTGCGCCGATAGCGATCATACCGATACCGCCGCCTGTAGGTGTATGGCTGTCAGAACCGATGAGTGTCTTTCCGGGAATACCAAAACGCTCAAGATGAACCTGATGGCAGATACCGTTTCCGGGACGTGAGAAATAAATACCGTGCTTCTTTGCAACACTGCCGATAAATCTGTGATCGTCAGCGTTTTCGAATCCGTTCTGGAGTGTGTTGTGATCTATGTAGGCAACAGAGCGTTCTGTCTTTACACGAGGAACACCGATAGCCTCAAATTCAAGATATGCCATTGTACCAGTAGCGTCCTGTGTGAGAGTCTGATCAATGCGGATGCCGATTTCCTGACCCTTCACATACTCGCCGTCAACGAGATGCGCTCTGAGAATTTTTTCTGTTAAGGTTAAACCCATTGAAATCATTCCTTTCAAAAATAATTATACATATATATTTTACTACATTTTAAGGTCTTTGTCAACAAATAAACAATCCAAAATATCTGTGGATAATCAATAATTGTTAGCTAAAAGAAACAGTCCCGATTTCTCAGGACTGTTTTACTGATGTTTTTTACACGTCGTTGCGGATAATATCCTCAAAAGTTTCTCTTTTTACGACGATTCTTGATTCTCCGTCTTTCACGAAAACAACTGCCGGCTTCGGAATACGGTTATAATTTGAGGACATGGAATAATTGTATGCTCCCGTTGCAAGAACAGCAATTATATCCCCTGATTCTGCATGCTGGAGCGGCATATTTTCGCCGATAAGATCACCGCTTTCGCAGCATTTTCCGGCAATTGTGACATTCTCGTCACGCTCCTGTGAAGCCTTGTTTGCAACAACAGCTTCATACTCGCTCTGATAAAGGATATAGCGTGGATTGTCACACATTCCACCGTCAACGGAAACATAAGTCCTGATTCCAGGGATTTCCTTTCTTGCACCAACTGTATAGAGTGTAATTCCAGCCGGAGCAGCAATTGAACGTCCCGGCTCAATGAGGATCGCCGGCTGATTTACAGAAAGTTCCTCGCATGCAGATCTTACTACCTTTGAGATACGCTCCATGTAAGTCTCATACGGTGCTGGATCGTGCTCATTAAGATACTTGATTCCGAATCCGCCGCCAAGATTAAGCTCTCTGACCTCGTGATTCAGTTCATTTTTTATCTTTGCTATGAATTCAACCATAACACGGGCAGCTTCCTCAAAAGGAGCAATATCGAATATCTGTGAACCGATATGGCAGTGAACTCCCATAAAATCGAGATTTTCACAGCTGAGAGCTTCCTTTACTGCCTCGAAAGCCTCCCCTGTTTCAAGAGCAAAACCAAACTTGCTGTCGATCTGTCCTGTCTTTACAAAGTCATGTGTATGAGCATCGATGCCCGGCTTGATGCGGAACATGATATGCGGCTTTTTTCCAAACTCGCCGGCAATTTTTTCCAGACGTGCAAGTTCGCTGATATTGTCCACGATGATGTGTCCGATATCAGAAGAAACAGCGTATTTCAGTTCCTCATCGGTCTTGTTGTTGCCGTGGAAGCCTATCTTCGCCGGATCAAATCCGGCTTTGAGTGCAGTATACAGCTCTCCGCCTGAAACTACATCAAGTCCGAGTCCCTCATCCTTTATGACACGGCACATTTCCATGCACGAGAAAGCCTTACTTGCATAGCAGACAATTCCGTTTCCGCCATAGCAGCGATCCATGCTCTCCTTGAAGCGGCGGCATGATTCCCTGATCTTATTTTCATCGAACACATAAAGCGGAGTTCCGTACTGCTCGGCAAGAACAGTAGTATCAACGCCGCCGATTGTAAGATTTCCGTTATCATTTACATTCAGATTATCCGATACAAACATTTTTTCACAACCTTTATATATACAATATGTATTATTCTTCTGTTTCATCGTCGTCGGAAATAACATCCTCAACAATGCTTTTCAGTTCCTCAACACCTTCAAACGTCATTGAAGAAAACGGAACAACGTGCATATCCTCAAAGCATGGTATCTCATCCTTGAAAGCCTCCATACGCTTTTCACGCTCTGTCTTTTTCAGCTTGTCAGCCTTAGTAAGCACCAGTACAAAGGGCATTTCTGTATCTATCAGGTAATTTATCATCTGCACGTCATCCTTTGTGGGAGCATGACGCATATCCACAAGCATGAATACAAGCCTGATATCACGATCACTTCCGAGATATCCGCCGATAAGTCCGGACCAGCGTTCCTTCTCGGATTTTGCCACCTTTGCATAACCGTAACCCGGAAGATCAACAAAGTAGATATTATCCAGTCCGTAGAAATTTATTGTAGCTGTCTTTCCCGGAACTGAGCTGACTCTCGCCAGATTTCTCCGGTTGAAAAGCTTATTGATAAGCGTGGATTTTCCCACATTTGAGTGACCGGCAAATGCAATTTCTATACGCTCTGACGGAGGTATCTGAGAAAATTTTCCGTATGAGGCGGTGAATTCCGCCTTGTTATAATTCAGCTTCACCGTCATTCCTCCTTACTTCTTTATGAGTGCAGTTTCAAGTACATCACTGAGATTTTCTGCAAAAACAAAGTTCAGCGATTCCTTTACAGCATCGTCAACTTCTTCCAGATCGGCTCTGTTAGCCTCTGGAATTACAACTGTATTGATTCCAGCCTTGTATGCAGCCATTGTCTTTTCACGGAGTCCGCCGATAGGCAGAACCTTGCCGTGAAGTGTGATTTCTCCCGTCATTGCAGCATCTGCACGGACTTCAAGCCCTGACAGTGCCGAAACAAGAGCTGTTGTCATAGTTACGCCGGCTGACGGACCATCCTTAGGAACGGCTCCCTCAGGGGCATGGATATGTATATCATTTTCCTTGTAAAAATCGGGATTTATACCGTATTTTTCAGCAACGCTGCGGACGTAGCTTACAGCGATTTTCGCACTTTCCTTCATGACATCGCCAAGCGAACCGGTTACTTCGACCTTGCCTGTTCCTTTGAGAACAAGTACTTCAAGCGGCATGATTACTCCGCCGACTGATGTCCATGCAAGTCCGTTTACAATTCCTGTCTTGTTTTC
Organism: Ruminococcus sp.; assembly: GCA_017513795.1. Lineage (GTDB taxonomy): Bacteria > Bacillota > Clostridia > Oscillospirales > Ruminococcaceae > Ruminococcus. The sequence goes on along the minus strand of JAFXEJ010000073.1, from coordinate 4,842 downwards.
TTTAAGAGCAAGATCTTCAGTATATCTGCGGATACCAAGCAGACTTTTAAGATCCTTTGACTTGACGGATATGCGTTTTGCTTCACCGGCAGCTATCTTCTTAGCGGATTTGCGGCAGATAGAAGCTATCTTACGTTCAAGGTTACGCACACCGGCTTCCTTTGTGTAGAACTGAATGATATCGTTTATCGCTTCATCAGCTATTTTCAGCTGAGATGTTTTAAGCCCATGCTCTTTAAGCTGCTTGGGAATCAGATGTTCCTTTGTAATGTGATATTTTTCCTCTGCTGTATAGCTCGGAAGCTCTATTATCTCCATTCTGTCAAGGAGAGGTGCCGGAATTCTTGAAACATCGTTCGCTGTTGTCAGGAATACCGCCTTGCTGAGATCAAAGGGTACTTCAATGTAGTGATCACGGAAAGCATTATTCTGCTCGCTGTCGAGTACTTCCAGCATTGCTGAGGAAGGATCGCCCTTTATATCGCTGCAAAGCTTATCTATTTCGTCGAAAAGTATCAGCGGATTTGAAGTTCCAGCCTGAGATATCGCTGTGATGATTCTTCCCGGCATAGCTCCGACATAGGTCTTTCTGTGACCTCTGATATCAGCTTCGTCACGGACTCCGCCAAGAGATACACGGGCATATTTTCTTCCCATTGCCTTTGCAACCGATTTTGCAATGGAAGTCTTTCCGATTCCGGGAGGTCCTGAGAGACATATTATCTGTCCCTTTATCTCCGGATTCAGCATATGAACTGCCAGAAATTCAAGAATGCGCTCCTTTACCTTTTTAAGTCCGTAGTGTTCCTTTTCAAGTACAGCCTCTGCCTTTTCAAGCGAAAGCTTAGCCTTTGAACACACTCCCCACGGAAGATCGAGAACGGTATCAAGATAATTTTTTATAACAAATGCTTCCTGAGATGCTGCCGGCAGCTTAGCCAGTCTGTCAGCTTCCTTCAGAAGCTTCTCACGGCTCTTATCGTCTATTTTAAGCGCCATGATATCATTTATATAGTTGAACGCCTCATCGCCGTCATCCTCGCCGAGCTGTTCCTGAATAACTCTCATCTGCTCACGGAGATAATACTCACGCTGTCCCTTGTCAATACTGTTTTTCGTCTGCTCATTGATGAGATTCTCCAATTCAAGAATCTCTGTTTCAGACGTGAGACAAGCAAAAAGTACTGACAGCTTATTGATTATGTTGGATTCCTCCAGAAGCGTCTGCTTATCTCTGTAATTTAAAGCGCAGTTGAAAGTAACCGCTTCAAAAAGCTTCACCGGGTTATCCTGTGACATAACTGAAACAAAAAGCTCCTTGGGCATTTTCGGGAAGAATGAAGAATATCTCTCGAAAACATCCTTGACTGAGCGCACAAGTGCCTGTGCCTCAACTTCGTCGTACTTTGACCTTGAATATGTAGGAGTACGCTTTACCTCTGCCTTGAGAACGCTTCCGTCATCTATAAGACGTACAAGATTAGCTCTGTACACGCCTTCTACAAGGACTTTCATTATATGATCAGGCATTTTGAGAACCTGTTTTATTTCCGCTACTACTCCGACCTTATAAAGATCAGAAGCCTTCGGATTATCCACATACGCTTCATGCTGAGTTACGAGGAATAACTTCTTTCCCTCCTTGACAGCATGCTCTATGGCTTTGCATGATTTGTCCCGTGAGACATCAAAATGAAGCACCATTTTCGGGAATGCTACCATTCCTCTCATGGCTATAGTATAAAAAATGTTATCATTTTCTGTATTCTTGCTGCTTTTTACGATCTGTTCCAAACCAATCACCACATTTCTGTATATTCGATCAAAAAGCTATAATTCCCTTACACATTAATGTAATTATTATTTTATTATACTACATATTAATAAAAAATGCAAGTGCTAATAATTACAATGTACCGATATAAGAAAAAACGCTGTATTTCGACAAAAATACAGCGATATAAATATTATTCAGCCTGTTTTATAAGTTCTTTTTTCATTGCGCACAGATCGAATACATCAAGCACGCTGTCGGTACAAACATCGCCATTCTGCCAGCATTTCAGTTCGGATTCCGGTTCCCTCAGAAGCCATTTCTGAAGCGTTACTGCATCGGCAATATTGAATTTTCCGTCAAGATTCACATCACCGGTCAGAAATGTTTTCTCCTCTTTTACAAAAAGATCAACCTGTGTGATCGTCATTTCAGTCCAGTTTGTACGAACCATTATATAATTCATATCATCATACGTCATGCCGTATGAATCAAGCACCGCCTGCATGTCGGATTTCCGGAAACATGCCTTTTTGCCATTATAATATACCGGTCTTACAGCTTCCCAAAGATTGTCATCAGAGCTTTTCCAGCGGTGAAGCACTATTATCGGCGGAGCAATACTGTCATACGAAACTTCAATCGTAAAATCAGATTCAATGCCGCCAAGACCTGAATCATTCAGCAGAATCGCAGTTTTCCAGCCATCCCATTTGTTATCGCCGGTAACTTCGCCTGTGAAAAGATTTCCGGAAAATGCGTAATCGCTGCATATATGTTTCTGAACCTCGCTGTAGCTGAAATTACGGACAGGAGTTTCACCTTTGCGCTCAAAAAGCTCGCTGAGTGTGACAAATTCGTATCCCTGTGATTTAAGCTCCGGAAGTATCGTTTTAAGCGCCTCGACCGTTTTGTCATTGCCGTAGAAATCGTGCATCAGGATTATAGCTCCGTCCTTTGCTGAGGAAATAACAGTTTCAGCACGTTCCTGAGCCGTTTTATCAGCATTTGAATCTCCGCTGCTGAATCCCGTTATGAACGGAATATCAATAGTATCATACATCGTCTGGCTTATATTCAGATACGGCGCACGAAAGAACTTAGGATACTCACCTGTCACTGAATACACATACTCATCCACATAAGCAACTTCCGCCTTGATTTCCTCTGCACTCATGACAGACATATCAGAATGTGTTCTTGAATGATTATCAATCTCACAGCCCATTTCATGAGCTCTTTTCATAACTTCGGCGCTGTCATCGTTTATATTTCTGCCTATCAGAAAAAAAGAAGCACGGGCATCATACTCCTCCAGAAGATCAAGTACCTTCGGCGTTGTATGCGTATTAGGTCCGTCATCAAACGTGAGCGCAATGAGTTTTTCTTTGCTTTCAGCTTCTGCTTTCGCCGGAACATCCGGACATGCGCTGACGGCAATCACTGCCGAAAAAAGCATGCTTATTATTCCTCTTAATTTCATAGGACATTCCTCCCGACTCTGTTATTCGTAATATCCTTCTTTTGCAATCAGAAACGCATCGAATCCATTTTCAAAATAAGCAGCAATAGAATATTTTTTACTTATTGCTCCGCAGTCATCAATTTCCACATCAGGATCAATCTGCCTGATTTTTCTTTCCATTTCTTCAAATTCATCGTCCGACGAAAAGACAACACCATTGACTTCTACAATAAAATCGCCAAACACCTCAATACTGACAAGCTTGTCATCCTCGTACTCCGCAAAGAAGTCGGAAAACATATCACGTTCAGTAGTATTATCGAAATTCCCCATTATTTTTCTGACTTCAGCTTTGTCTGTACCAAATCCCAAGCCGTTTACACTTTTATATAGCTCCACCTTGTATTCCATTTATTCTGCCCCTCCAAGAGTTCTTTTACTATATTTTAGCATACTATCCGGATTTTTTCAATAGAAAATAGGTTACAGATTCATGCATCAAGTTGCACCTTGCCAAAAATGGCGTCCGGAGAAAAGTAAATTTTTAGAATCAACTTTAAGCGCATATTTATGTTATACAAATTCAAAATTGAAAGAAACTATCTTTTTCTTTCGAAAGTACGCATCGTAACACACGGAAAATCAAGACTTCTGCCGCTTAACAATTTATGGAACGGTTCTTCATAACGTTTGATATCATTCTTATCTGCCTCTATTTTTATGTTCCTTGCATGAAAATCACAGGATATCCGTGTAATCAACGCTGTAGGCAAACCAAGCCCATAACATTTTCTTTCTTTTTCCTCAAAACTTAATTTATCATCATAGGAAAGACTGCATTCAAAATATAATCTTTCATCTTCCATTTTTTCAAGCCTTATATGAGACCAGACGGAATGATAATTCGGTATATATTCTTTCGGAATATCAAAAAATTCTGCAACCATATCAATAATACTGTTTTCTTCTTTATTGCTGAAAAAGCGTTTCTTTTTCATGTTTGCAACATCATAGCGCCATGTATGATCCAACCCATGATATACAATTGTTTCATCATCAAGATAAACCATACCTCTGCCATCAAAATGCGGATTGATAACCTCTTTCGTTTCACGATCATACCACATTGTATTATTGTTACTGTGTGTCCAATGCTGAAAAAAAATACGTTTTGGAGTAACGTGCAAAGAAAGACCGCTTTTTTTGATACCAGAATGCTTGAACAGTACCTCAGTTTCACCGCTTTCAATATGATATACAGCGACTTTATTTCCAATATTGAAGAACAGATCGTTTTCATAAAAGCAAAGATCACCGTAGCATTCACCTTTATATATGTTCTTTTCAACTCCCGAAATAAAATCTCCAATATATATATTAGCTTTTTTGCTTAATTTATAATCAACACCGTCCGGCAGAAATTCCTGTGTATACCATGCAGCCATTTTATTTCCAATTGATACATCCTGTACAGCAGTATGCTTTTCAATTTTTATATCTGCACTTCTGCTTGACAAATGCTTACCGCCTACACTTATTTCAGGCATTATTGATGGACGAGGATATTCTCCGTGAGAATCAAATGAATATTCATTTTCGTTTT
>JAFXEJ010000072.1 GCA_017513795.1 Ruminococcus sp. | reverse complement strand
GTTATTTTTTCTAAAAAATATAAAAAAAGATATTGAAAAAGTTTGCGGAATATAGTATAATCATATAATATGGCATATCAGACACTAAAGGAGAAAGTTATGAAAAAATTGAACGGGTTAAGACTGCATCACCGCAAAAATACTGAAAACAGCCAGACAGAAGAATTTCCGCTGCCTGTAAAAGTGAAAATTCCGATGTCCATGACAATGGGAACACCGTGTCAGCCGCTTGTAAAGGCTGGAGATATAGTAAAAGTCGGACAGAAAATAGGTGATTCTGATGCTGCTTTCAGTGTTCCCGTACACTCCTCTGTGTCGGGAACTGTAACTGCTGTAAGCGATTACAGAACGGTTTCCGGAGCTGTATGCAAGGCCGTTGAGATTGAAACAGACGGTCAGCAGACTATTTCGGAGGATGTAAAGCCGCCCGTTGTGACTGATAAGGAAAGCTTCATAAAAGCAGTAAGGGAAAGCGGCGCCTGTGGTCTTGGAGGTGCGGGATTTCCCACGCATATCAAGCTGAATCCGAAAACTCCTGTAGATACGCTCGTTGTAAATGCCGCAGAATGTGAGCCGTATATTACTGCTGATTACCGTGAAATGATAGAAAATGCGGACGATGTTATCGGCGGAATCAGACTTGTGCAGTCTCAGCTCGGAATAAAAAGCGTAAAGCTTGCTATCGAGGCTAATAAGCCGGAAGCAATAAAGAATTTCACCAAAATGGCAGAGGCTGATGATTCAATTGATATTGTAACTTTGCCGTCAAAATATCCTCAGGGAGCAGAAAAGGTAATAATCTACAACTCTACCGGACGAATCGTCAGGGAAGGTCAGCTTCCGTCTGATACGGGAGTTATCGTGATGAATGTATCTACAATTGCCTTTGTGTACCGCTATATGCAGGACGGTATGCCTCTTATCACAAGAAGACTTACTATTGACGGAAATGCAGTCGGAAATCCTAAGAATATCCGTGCTGTTATCGGAACTTCATTCCGTGAGATTCTGGAGTACTGTGAAACAGAATTATCCTCTGTAAGGAAGATAATTGCCGGCGGACCTATGATGGGCATGAGTGTTCCTGATGTGGAAATGCCGGTTGTAAAGACCTCCAATGCGCTTCTTGCATTTGACCATTACGATCAGCGTAATACATCTGCTTGTATCCGCTGCGGACGCTGTGTGAGAGTATGTCCTCTGGGACTTATGCCGGCAGATATCGACAGGGCATATAAAATAAAGAATATCGAAGAACTCAAAGAACTGAAAGTTATGCTGTGCATGAACTGCGGAAGCTGTACATATATCTGTCCTGCTAATCGTAAGCTTGCAGAGACAAATCAGCTTGCAAAGACGCTCATTCCAAGAAAATAAGGAGAAAACAGAATGAATAAACTCATAGTTTCGCCGTCACCGCACGACGAAAATTACATAAAAACCTCCGGCATTATGCTCAATGTAATCATAGCGCTTATACCGGCATTGTGCGTTGGATGCTATATTTTCGGCTGGAGAGTAATCACTCTTACTGCTGTATGCGTTGCAAGCTGCATGATTTTTGAATATCTCAGCAGACGTCTGATGAAACGAAGCAATACTATCACAGATTTGTCTGCGGTTGTTACCGGAGTACTGCTTGCAATGAATCTTCCCGTCACTCTGCCTTACTGGATGGCAGTTATAGGATGTTTTGTTGCAATTGTCATAGTGAAGCAGCTTTTCGGCGGTCTTGGACAGAATTTTGCCAATCCGGCGATAACTGCAAGAATCGTGCTTATGGTATCATTTCCGTCAGCGATGACTCACTGGATCAAGCCTGCCTCTTATGAATATGATGCTGTTTCTTCTGCAACTCCGCTTGCAATGGGAAAGGATGCAGAGCTTCCATCGTATATTGATCTTCTTCTCGGAAACGTCGGCGGATGTCTTGGTGAAACGTGTGCACTTGCGCTTCTTGCGGGTGGACTTTACCTTGCAGCAAAGAGAATAATTTCGCTTGCCGCACCTGTTTCATTTATCGGAAGCCTTGCTGTACTTATGGCAATAGCCGGAGAAGATCCGCTTTATCATATACTTGCCGGCGGCGTATTCCTCGGAGCATTTTTCATGGCGACTGATTACGCTACAACGCCGATTACATTCAAGGGAAAGATAGTATTTGGTCTTGGCTGCGGAATCATAACCTTTGTTATCCGTCATTTTGGTTCATATCCGGAGGGCGTATCATTCTCCATTCTGCTTATGAACATACTTACCCCGTATATTGAGCAGATGACTCGAACAAGGATTTTCGGAGCAAAGGGGGCTGAAAAGAGTGAAGGGTAATATAAAGCCTACCATAGTTCTCACAATTATATGTACTGCGGCGGCGCTTTTGCTTGTACTTGCCTACGAACTGACCAAGGACAGGATATCAGAGCAGAGAGAGCAGAAATTCAACGAAAGCGTGGAATCTCTTTTCGGCGAATGCGAAACAACTATCATTGATGATAATTTCGGCTATGATGAGATACAGAAAATCGCTGTAACTTCCGACGGCAAGATTGTTATGCAGATATGCACAGACGGCTATGCAAAGGACGGAATTAATATCCTTGTCGGAATCGACGAGAGCGGTACTCTGTCCGGAATCTCGTTCATATCGCTCGGAGAGACACCCGGTCTTGGTACAAAGGTTAAGGATGATTCTTCCTTTATTGAAAAGAATTTTATAGGACTAAGTGAAGCTCCTGAAGAAATAGATTCCATAAGCGGCGCAACATTTTCCTCAAAGGGAATGAAAAAAGCCGTTGAAATTGCAATGGATGCGTACAACGAAAATAAGGAGGTGATTCTCGGTGGCTGAAAAGAAATCTCTTTTGAATGAAATAACAAAAGGTTTTGTCAAGGAAAATCCTACGCTTGTGATGCTTCTTGGAATGTGTCCGACGCTTGCTGTAACAACTCAGGCGAAGAATGGAATCGGCATGGGACTGGCAACAACTTTTGTACTTTTAGGCTCGAATATCGTAATATCAGCCCTGAGAAAGATCATCCCCGATAAAGTGAGAATTCCGGCATTTATTGTAATTATCGCAAGCTTTGTAACGTTTGTCGGATTCATTCTTGAGGGATTTGTTCCTGATCTTTACGACAGCCTCGGAATTTACCTGACGCTAATCACAGTAAACTGTATCATCTTCGGACGTGCCGAGATGTTTGCCAGCAAAAACGGAGTGATGTCCTCGGCGTGTGACGCAATAGGAATGGGACTTGGCTTTACACTTGCGCTGTTTCTGATGGGATCAGTTCGTGAAATAATCGGAGCCGGTCAGTGGATGGGAATGAATATCCCTGTACTTCACGAAAATCCGATGCTGCTGTTTATCATGCCAGCCGGAGGATTTTTCACTCTCGGCGTGATAATAGCGGCTGTAAATAAGATAGCGGATAAGAAACCTCCGCAGGAACTTGGATGTCATGGATGTCCTAATGCGAGTGCTTGTGCTCAGGCTGGAAAAGGAGGATGTGAATAATGAAGGAATTATTTGTTATTCTTCTGTCTGCGATGCTTACAGATAACTTTGTTCTTGCAAAATTCATGGGAATCTGTCCTTTTCTCGGTGTATCGAAAAAACTTGACAGCGCAGCGGGAATGGGTATTGCAGTAACCTTTGTAATGATATGTGCAACAGCCGTTACATACCCGATTCATCACGGAATCCTTGTACCTAACGGACTTGAATACTTTGATACAGTTGTATTTATTCTCGTAATTGCTCTGTTCGTACAGCTTGTTGAGACGATGCTGAAAAAGTGTATTCCGGCATTGTATAGCTCTCTTGGCGTATACCTTCCGCTCATCACAACGAACTGCGCTGTACTTGGCGTAACAGTGCTCAATATCGACAGCAGCTTCAGTTTTTTGCAGTCGATCGTGAATGCAGTCGGAGCCGGACTCGGCTTTATGATAGCTCTGGTAATTTTCTCCGGAGTACGTAAAAAAATGGAGTATGCCGATATCCCTGAGACTTTCAGAGGAGTTCCGGCAACACTCATTGCTGCCTCCATTGTTTCGGTAAGCTTTATGGGCTTTTCGGGACTGTTCAGCTAATAAGGAGGGGAATGTATGACGTATGTAATCCCTGCGCTTATCGTGGGAATCTGCGGAGCTCTCGCCGGAATTCTGCTGACAGTTGCCGCAAAGGTGTTTTATGTTGAAGTTGATGAGCGCATTGAAAAGATAAACGAATCACTTCCACAGGCGAATTGCGGTGCGTGTGGATATGCCGGTTGTGCGGACTATGCTGCCTCCATTGTGAATAACGGAGCAGCAACGAATCTTTGTCGTCCCGGCGGCGGAGATACTGCTGCAAAAATTGCTTCAATTCTTGGAAAATCCGCTGAAGAAGTCGTTCCGATGACAGCTGTAGTACATTGTAACGGCGACTGCAATGCCACACAGACTGCATTTGTTTTTGACGGAGTTCAGTCGTGTAAGGCTGTCAAGAGATTTTACGGCGGAAATGGTCTGTGCAAGTACGGATGTATAGGTCTTGGCGACTGTGTGAGCATCTGTGACAGCGGAGCAATAAAGCTTGAAAACGGAGTTGCAAAGATAATACCGTCGCTCTGCGGAGCCTGTGGTCAGTGTGCTTCAGTGTGTCCGAATCAGCTTATTTCAATAAAACCGCTTTCCAAGCATATTGACGTACTTTGTTCATCCGCTGCGAATGGCAAAGAAACGAAGCTCAGCTGCAAAAACGGCTGTATCGGCTGTAAGATATGTGAAAAGAAGTGTCCTGAGGGTGCTGTAAAGGTAGAAAATTCCCATGCATCAATAGATTACGACAAGTGTACAAACTGCGGTACATGTATGAGTGCCTGTCCGGTGAAAGCAATTCATAGCTGTGAAAAATAAAAAAACGCTCCTCTGAATTTAACTCAGAGGAGCATTTCTCATTTCAGTGGAATTACATTGTTGAAGACTGCGAAAAATTTGATAGGAATATGCTTGTCGATATGACACTTTCCGAAAAACCATTTCTGATAAGTACATGTTTTGATTATGTCTTCAAAAAGCGCATGAACTTCAAGTCGCTGAAGAACATCGACATTAAGGCAGTCTTTAAGGGAAACAGGCGGTTCGTGCGTGATAATATAATCAAATGAATTATCATTGATTCTGAGATTTTCGATAGCCTCGATAATTTCGTCATGGGATGGTTTTTCACGCTTCCACCAGTTTTCGCTGCTGCGGCGAAAATCGAAATCCTGACTGTGACCGCCGCCGAATGTAAAAATTTTCTTATTTTCGATAGTATATACCTGTCCACGCATGAGATGAATGAGATTGCCGGCTATAACACGAGCTTTTCCGCCATTCCATTCAGTTACGGGATATTCTTCGAGGATATCGAAATTCTCGTGACATCCGTCAAGAAAAGCTATAGTATATCCCTTTTTTGTGAGTTTTTTGATAACGGATCTTTCTTTTCGTGAGCCATTCCAGAAAAATCCGAAATCGCCGCAGATAATGAGCGTATCGCCTCGCCGCAGCTTTTTTATTGCGGGATCTTTAAAACGGCTGTAATCGCCGTGAGTATCGCCTGTTACATATATCATTTTGTTACCTCCGGTATTTTGTCTCTGAATATATTCTACCATATTTTCTGTGAAAGGTAAAGAGCAATTTTGTTAAAAATCCGGAAAAAGTCTGAAATGATTGACAAATAGCCGAAAATATGCTATAATTGTAGAGTTCCGGAATTCCGGATATCATACGACAGTTCGTTTGCACCATCCTGTCGCTAAACAAAACTACGGGCAGATCACAAAGTAATTTCAGTATGCGTGTGTTTCTGCGGACACACGCATTTTTTTGAGGTGTATTTATGTATAAATTAAGGGTAAAGGCAGCTTTTGACAGCGCTCATTTTCTCAGCGGATATAACGGGAAATGTGCCAATATTCACGGTCATCGCTGGACAGTCGAGGTTGAGATAAAGGGCGAAGAATTACAGCATAGCGGCGAAAAAAAGGGAATGCTGATTGATTTCGGCGACCTGAAAAAAGCAGTAAAGGAGCTTGCAGACAGCTTCGATCATGCTTTGATATACGAAAGCGGAAGTCTCAGAGAAAGTACGCTCACTGCGCTTGCAGAGGAGAATTTCCGGCTTATAGAGGTTTCGTTCAGACCGACAGCCGAGAATTTTGCAAAGCATTTTTACGGTCTGCTCAGCGGACAGGGCTTTGAAATATCATCCGTAACTGTCTATGAAACTCCCGATAACTGTGCAGTTTATGAGGTGTGAGATATGGGAACATACAGACTTGCAGAACATTTTGTCAGCATAAACGGCGAGGGCAGACTTGCGGGTGAACTTGCACTTTTCCTCAGATTTACCGGCTGTAATCTCAGATGTGACTGGTGTGATACCATGTGGGCGAATGAAAAGGAAGCTCCATTTACTGCGGCAACAGATTCAGATCTTGTGGAAATTGCAAAACAGGCGATTGCTGCTTATGGGATAAAAAATGTGACTCTTACAGGCGGCGAACCGCTTTTACAGGAGGAACTTGCAATTCTTTGCGGCAAGCTTTCTGCTCTCGGACTTAATACAGAGATCGAGACAAATGGTTCAGTACCGGTTGAAGGATTTCTTGGCAGATGTGAAGAAAATGGCTGCCGTCCGTCGCTGACAATGGACTATAAGCTTCCTTCAAGCGGAATGGAGCAGAAGATGTGCACTGAAAATCTTAGTCTGCTGAATGATACTGATACACTAAAATTCGTATGCGGCTCAATAAATGATCTTGATCGTGCCGCTGAAATTCTGGAGAAATTCAGACCTGAATGTGCAGTATATCTCAGTCCGGTTTTCGGTAGGATAGAACCGGCTGAAATGGTGGAATTCATGAAAAAAAGAAAGCTTGGAAAAGTACGTCTGCAATTGCAGCTTCATAAAATAATATGGGATCCTATGGAGAGAGGAGTGTAAAAAATGGCTATAGACAGAGAAAAAATCGAGTATCATGTGCGAGAGATATTAAAGGCTCTCGGCGAAGATCCTGACCGTGAGGGACTTATCGAAACTCCGGAAAGGGTAGCCCGTATGTATGAGGAAGTCTTTGAGGGAATCCAGTACAGCAACCACGAAATAGCTGAAATGTTCGGCAAAACATTTTCCTCTCCGAACAAGGATAACAGACAGTCGGCTGTTGTTATGAGGGATATCAGCGTTTTCAGCTACTGCGAGCATCACATGGCGCTGATGTACGACATGACGGTAAATGTGGCATATATCCCTGACGGCAAGGTTCTCGGACTCAGCAAAATTGCCCGTATCTGCGACATGGCGGCAAAGAGACTGCAGCTTCAGGAGCGTCTTGGCGAGGATATTGCGGAAATAATCATGGAGGCTGCCGGAACGGAAAATGTCGGCGTAGTTATTACGGGTTCTCACAGCTGCATGACGGCAAGAGGAATCAGAAACGTGCCGGCAAGAACTACAACTACAACGTTCTATGGAAAATTCATAGAGGACAAGGAACTTCAGAAGCTTGTTCTCTGAGAGGAGAAATAACATGAAAGCAATGGTATTATTCAGCGGTGGAGTGGACAGCACAACGTGTCTTGCGCTTGCTGTAAAGGAACACGGCGCAGAAAATGTTACTGCACTTTCTATCGGCTACGGACAGAAGCACAGCCGTGAGATTCAGGCAGCACAGAAGCTTGCGGATTACTATAAAGTGGAGTGGAAGCAGCTTGATCTTTCGTTGATTTTTGCCGATTCAGACTGCTCACTGCTGACTGGTTCGGATAGGGATATTCCAAAGGAAACTTATGCTCAGCAGCTCAGTGAAACAGACGGAAAGCCGGTTTCAACGTATGTTCCGTTCAGAAACGGACTTTTCCTTGCATCGGCAGCAAGTATGGCTCTTTCTCTCGGATGCGAGCTTATATATTACGGTCCGCATGCAGATGACGCAGCCGGAAGTGCATATCCTGACTGCAGTGAGAAATTCAACAGCGCAATAAATACAGCCATATATATCGGAAGCGGTAAACAGCTCCGCATAGAAGCTCCTTTCGTGAGCAAAACTAAAAAGGAAATTGTAAAACTTGGTCTTGAACTCGGCGTACCTTACGAACTTACATGGAGCTGCTACGAAGGCGGCGACAAGCCGTGCGGAGTATGCGGAACCTGCCGTGACAGACAGGAAGCATTCCTTGCAAACGGAATCAACGATCCATTAATGAAATAAGGAGAGATAATTATGACAGGAAGAACCAAAGAAGAAACAGCCGGACTCAGTCTGCTTGGAAATAAGAAAACTGAATATCCGGACAATTATGCTCCGCAGATGCTGGAGACATTCATCAACAAGCATCAGGACAGAGATTATTTTGTAAAGTTCAACTGCCCTGAATTCACAAGTCTGTGTCCTATCACAGGTCAGCCGGATTTTGCAACTATATACATCCAGTATGTTCCTGATGTAAAAATGGTAGAAAGCAAGTCGCTGAAGCTCTATCTGTTCAGCTTCCGCAATCATGGAGATTTCCATGAGGACTGCGTAAATATTATTCTCAATGATCTTGTAAAGCTTACTGATCCCCGATATATGGAAGTATGGGGCGAATTCACTCCACGAGGAGGAATTTCCATCCATCCATACTGCAACTATGGCAGACCGGGAACACGCTGGGAACAGGTTGCTGTTGACCGTCTTTCTGCATGGGGACAGCCCCGATAGTATGTGTGAAATTTTCGTGGGCAAACATATTTTTTGTTTTATTTCTTATGTAGGGGCGGATGCCTACATCCGCCCGTTATGAATTTAATATGTCTGCGGTGCGATGTGGGCATCGCACCCTACATTGCCTATATATTTTTTACACATACGCCCCGATAATGCACTCTTGACATCTGTCATGCAATGTGTTAAAATATTCTAAGGATGTGATGAAATGAAACTGATACTTGCTTCAGCGTCACCAAGACGCCGTGAGCTTATGAAGCTGATAACTGAGGATTTTACAGCTGTTTCGTCCGATGTTGATGAAACACTTCCGCCGGAAATAATGCCGCTGGAAGCGTCTGAATATCTTGCAGAAATCAAGGCAGAAGCCATTGCTCCTGAGTATCCGGGAGACATAGTTATTGGCTGTGATACTACTGTTATCAGCGGAAATGAAATTCTTGGCAAGCCCCGTGACCGTGCTCATGCAGAGCAGCTTCTGCGGGAACTTTCAGGAAAAACGCATACAGTCGTTACGGGCTGTGCGATCGTGTCCGACGAAAAGAAACATACCTTTTCAGTTTATACTGATGTGACGTTCCGGAGCCTTTCCGAATCCGATATACAGGCGTATATCTCTACCGACGAGCCTTATGATAAAGCCGGAGGATACGGTATACAGGGAAAAGGTTCGCTTCTCGTTGATAAGATCAGCGGTGATTATTTCAACGTGGTTGGACTTCCGGTGTCACGTCTTAATTATGAATTAAATGAATTTATCAAAGGAGCAAAATCATGAACAATACTGCTTTTCACAATGCGGATATCCTTCTTCCGAAAAAATCTACAGACGCTTATAAGTGGTCTGTAATTGCCTGCGACCAGTACACCAGCGAGCCTGAATACTGGGACAGTGTTTATGAGACAGTAGGTGATGCGCCGTCTACACTCAATCTCATTCTTCCTGAGCTTTTCCTTGAACAGGACGGAGTTTCTGAGCGTATCAGCACAATCCACAGCGCAATGGATGACTATGTTTCAAAGGAACTTTTTGACGAATACAAGGACGCAATGATTTATGTTGAGAGAATTCAGGGCAACGGAATTCTCCGTCAGGGAATCGTTGGTGCTATAGATCTTGAAAAATATGACTTCTCAAAGGGAAGCACATCTGAAGTTCGTGCAACAGAGGCTACAGTAATCGAGAGAATCCCCCCCAGAATCAAGGTAAGACAGGGTGCACCTCTTGAGCTTCCGCATATCATGATTCTCATTGACGATCCGGACTGCACAGTTATCGAGCCTCTTGCTGAAAAGGCTGCTTCAATGGAGAAGCTTTACGATACAGAGCTTATGCAGGGCGGCGGCAGTATAAAGGGATATCTCGCTGACAGCGCTGAGCAGGAGCGTATTGATAGTGCGCTTACAGCACTTTCTGATCCGGCTGTTTTTGCTGAAAAGTACAATATGGCTGATACACCTGTTCTGCTCTATGCTATGGGCGACGGAAATCACTCACTTGCAACTGCAAAGGAATTTTACGAGCAGCTTAAAAAGGCAAATCCTGATAAGGATCTTTCCGATCATCCCGCAAGATTCGCACTTGCTGAAATCGTTAACCTTCACAGCGATGCACTCAAATTCGAGGCTATTCACCGTCTTGTATACGATGTTGACTGCGATG
>JAFXEJ010000071.1 GCA_017513795.1 Ruminococcus sp. | reverse complement strand
GTATAATTTGCACTATATTTGTAAGATATCCATGTGATTCCCTGTCCGGATAAAATCACAATTCAAAATCCTTACTGCTTGCGAAAACATAAATTCATTTTTTATCAAAATACAAGTAACATATTATTAACACATTGTCAATACCCTGTACATATAATTTTCTATCATTTCCATGAACAATTCAATCATTTTTTCGCCTGTTCTAATCCTTTTCCTCTTGATTCCTTCCATGGCAACCCATTATATTTATTTTTTCATAATAAAACTTTATTCATTTTTATTGATTGTTTTAAAACATAATTCATGTTATTATATAAATAACTATATCAGAAAGGAGACAATTATGGCTCCACAGAATATTCACGCTAACCACCGCATACGCATGAAGCAGAATTTCCTCAGAAACAACGGCAGTCTCTATCCGCATCAGCTTCTTGAAATTCTTCTTTTCTATACGATTCCAAGAGCAGATACAAATCCGATAGCACACCGCCTGCTTGATAAATTTTCATGTCTCGAAAATGTCATGAACGCTTCCGTAGAAGAACTTTCCGAAATCGAAGGCTTAGGACCGGCAAGTGCCTGTTTCATCCATGCCGCCGGCGAAATCTGCCGCAGATACTCCGTCAGTACCGGTACAGAGCCGGATTTTATTTCAGCCGATGATCTGAAAAGCTATTTCACTGAAAATTTCTCATTTTCTCAGGAAGACACTCTCCTTATCGTATCAATAGGTTCACTGCTGGAATTGATTCATTCCGAAAGCATCAGCCTTAAACTGCTCGAAAGTACTCCTCTATCCGCAAGACATATCGCCGAAATCATCCTCAGAACAGGCTCAGAACGCATTGCCGCCGGAATTTTCCATAAAAATCAGCCTGCTGTCCCCTCGGAAAACGATTACCGTCTTACAAAAACTATCGCTGAAACTGCCGCTGTTCTCGGCACTGAAATAACAGATATGATAATATACAATCGCGAATCCGCCTTTTCTATGCGTGAAACAGGTGCTTTCGGCTTCTCCGTAATATAAAGTCATGAACAGAAAATTATTACTAAGAAAAAAGATAATGCAGAACGGCGCAGAATCGCTCTCGGACGCCGAACTCCTTGAATTTCTTATTCTTCATTCCGGTGCCGGAGAAGATGAAATCAGACTTCTTCTTTCGGGGTTCGGAAACATAAAATATGCGGCTGACACTTCACCTGATATCCTTACATCCCTGTACGGACTGAACATCAGTACTGCCGTTCTTCTGAAGCTCATACCGGCTATATGCCACGAAAAATCGACAAATCAGAAGTCTGAACTGCTCATTAATTCAAGCGAAAAAGCAAAGAAATATTTCGAAAATTTCTTTACCGGATATTCTACAGAACATTTCACAGCCGTTGCACTCAGCAGCGGAATGTGGGTTTCCGACTGTTATGTGAGTTCCTCAGAATCGGCATCGGAAACACACGAAAAATGCCGGAATATCGTCAGATTCGCTCTGAAAACTCAGCAGAAAAGCATTATCATAGCACACAATCACCCTGATTCTGCCGCTGAAGCTTCGCAGTGCGATATTAGTGCAACAAAAAAGATAATCGCTGCACTGAAACCTCTCGGTATACTTCTTATCGACCATATTATAATAGGTAGAGAATCCTCACTCTCGCTTCGTGAAGCTTTTCCGCAGCTGAACTTCGGCAGCATCTCCGGATATAAAACCTCCGCACAGCCTAATTATTACAAATAGTCTGTTTAATGTAATAAATTTGTTACAGAAAAAATACAAATTCAGACGATTCCGTAATAAGCACTCAGAAAAGGTTGACTTTTTTTCAGAATGCTGATACAATAAATATAATGTAATTTTATGCATTAATTCTATTCAGATGTAAGGAGGAACTGCTTTGGGAGAACGCAAATTCTGCTATAAGTGTATGGAAAAATACGACGCTCATCTCCATGTATGCCCACACTGCGGATATGATGAGGCGACTCCGGCTAATCCTGCATATATAACCCCCGGAACACTTCTTCATGACCGGTATCTCGTGGGTATCCTTCTTGAATACAACGGAGAAGGCGCTACATACGCCGGCTATGATGTCTCTACTGACTGCAAGGTCCTTTTAAGAGAATATATGCCTATAAATCTCTGCACCCGTGTAAAAAACAAGGCGACTATCAGCGTAAATTACAACGATCTCGCTAAATACAAGGCTTTTATGGCAGAGTATACCGAGCTTAACAAGTCTCTCGCAAGACTCAGAAATGACTCGAATATAAATCCTGTTCTCGATATGTTCGCAGAGAACAATACAACATATACCGTCTTTGAACACATCGACGGCGTGAAAATCCTTGACTTCCTCAAGGAAAACGCCGGTGAACTCAGCTGGGAACAGGTCTCCAAGATCTTCCCTCCCCTTTTCACTACTATCGGCAGACTTCATAACGCCGGTATAATCCACCGTGCTATCAGTCCTGATACAGTCTATATCACAAAAAAGGGCGAGCTGAGACTTTCAAGCTTCTGCATCTCCGCTGTAAGAACAGCCAATGCCGGTCTTGAATATGAGCTTTTCAAGGGCTATGCCGCTCCGGAACAGTACTCCGCAAGCAGCAGCAGCCGTCAGGGTTCATGGACTGATGTATACGGTATCTGCGCACTTCTCTATCGTGCTCTTACCGGCTGTATGCCTGATGATTCCATCAACCGCACAAAGCATGATGATCTTCACGAGCCGCATATGCTTAATTCTCAGATTCCTCAGCACGTTTCAAGAGTTATCATGAACGGCATGAATCTTGAAAGCTCCAACCGTGTGTAGACTATCACTGAGCTTGTAACTACTCTCTTTGAACAGCCGGCGCCTGTAAGACATACCGGAACTATTCCCGTTCCGACGCCTGCGCCTGCACCCGAACCGAAAACTGTAAAATACGGCGGCAATGACGTTCCGCCTGAATATAACATTAGACAGCGTCCTGTCCAGAAGCCGGCTTATCCGACTCCTCCTCCGCCGCAGCCGCAGAGGAATTACGTTCCTCCGGTAAATACTGACTACGATGACTACAGATACGAAAAGGTAAATACCGTTGACAGAATAAAGATCCCGATCATTATCGCTATCCTTCTGCTCGCTATTCTCCTTATAATCACTGTCGTTATCTTCAATATCCTCGGTGTCGGCGGAAACAACGCATCTTCGGATAATCTCAACAGCGGAACTGCTGTTACTGACAATATTGTATCCGGAACTACTGATCCTACTGCAACTACAGTTCCTGAGGATATCGAAATGCCTGATCTTCACAGACGTTTCTTTGAACTCACCAAGGAAAAATATCAGGATCGCTTCGTACTTGATCCCGAATACGAATACAACAACGAGTATGATACCGACATGATCTTTGAACAGGATATCGAGGCAGGAACTATGATCTCCAAGGGCACTGTTGTAAAGGTCAAGGTAAGCAAGGGCAAGGAACAGGCTGAAATTCCTGATTACGCAAACTGCACCGTTTCTGAATACAAGAACCGTCTTGAAAAGGCTGGAATTTCAGACTTCAACTATCAGTTCATCGCTTCTAAGGGATTCTACGGAAAGCCTAATACTGTAATTGAACTTCAGGTTGAAGGCAGAAAAATCTATCCCGGCGAAATATTCAGCAACAAGGACGGCAAGAAGCTGACTGTTTACTACATCCCTGAGGATGGAGAAGAAATGCCGTCAACATCAATGCCATCCGTAACTACTTCGGCTGTAACTACACAATCTTCTTCAACAACAGCAACTACTACAGCAGCTGTTGAAGTTACAACAACAACGGCAGCACCGGTCGTTACAGATCCTCCGACAGAAGCTCCTACTCTGCCGCCTGTGACTGATCCGCCTGTGACTGTTCCTCCTCCGACTGAGTATATTCCGCCTGTAACGGATACTCCTCCGGATAACCCACAGTTCGGCGAATGGTAAAAATATATCACGTCTCAGTTATCTGGGACGTGATTTTTTGTTGACGATTCTTCATAATCATGATATAATTGTAAAAAAGGAGTGTTTGCAATGAATATTATCAAATATCCCTCGGCGGAAGCTGTAAATAAAGCTATCTCCGATGATACCCCTCTGCTTATCCTCATTTCTTTTGACGGAAATACAGCTATTATGAGCAATATAGATGACGCTGTGGAACACCATGTACTTCTTATGAAAACAGGATTCAGCGATACTGATATAGACCGTTTTTTCCGGATAGTTCTTGATAAAAGCGGCGCTGACTGGACTTTCGTGTGCCCTCCCGATTATAAGAATATACCATTCAAGGATAAGCGTATCGAGGCATTCTATAAGGACGGATTCGCTGTTATCTCTGAGTTTCTTCATTCTATCGGCTACCTCGTCGGTATTAATATCCCTAAACGTTATAGCAGACATATGAATGTCCTGCATGACGATAACTATGCACTTTAATCCCCTTTGCTGACAATATTGCTTTTATAGAATTTTACACGCATTATTGAGGAAAACCCTTTTGAAAAAGGGTTCTTCCTCAAACTCCTTTCCTAAAACTTTCAGTATTAAATTTCCGCCTGACATACCATACTAAGAAATTAAATGAAAAATTTCGAATTTCTCTTTGAATATGGTATGTCAGGCGGAAATTTTAATGTTAAAAGTCTTTGGAAGGGGGCTCGGGGGAGAACCTTTCCTCAGAAAGGTTTCCCCCGATAGATACATATAAAGTTCCTATAAAAGTAATACCATCAACAGAGGGATTCAAGCCATTTTATCATTTCAGCGAAGCCTTGTTCGGAGCGTTCAAATTCCTGTTCATGCTCGATTTCAGCCTTCATGGAGCAAAGGCGTCCGTGCCATGTCAGTGCCCTGAGAGTTTCTCCGGTGATGATTTTATAGGAAAAATCGCCCTTGCTTCCGGAGTAGTGATTTCCGCTGTCGAAGTAGTAAAACTTCGGTATTTCAAACTTTTCTGATACGCTTGGCATTTCAGCACCTCCTGTCCTCAAAGAAAGCTGTCGCCTTGTCAAGTGATTCGTATACTGCGCTCAGCATAGGCATTATTTCCTCATCCGGCGGAGTAAGATCGGGAATCATTACCGTATGGCATCCGGCTGAATATGCCGCCTTTATGCCGTTAGGTGAATCCTCAAAAGCGGCGCAGTTTTCCGGCGGAAGTCCGAGTTCAGATGCCGCCATGAGATAGATATCAGGCTCCGGTTTTCCGTTCTGAACCATATCTCCGCCTACAACAGCGTCAATATACCGGAGTGCGCCGATTTCCTCAAGTCTTTTCACTGCTCTCTCCTTTGGAGTAGCGGTCGCAACTGCGATCTTTATTCCATTTTCACGGAGATATCCAAGCATTTCGAAAAGACCTTTTTTTGTCTCTATTCCGTACTCTGCGATATATTCATCCATAAGCTCTGTCCTGTGCTCACGAACCTCTGCATAGGGAAATTCCTCGCCGAACATATTTTTCAGCTTGACATTTGCAAATTTTCTTGCAAGACTGCGTATACCGAAAACGTGCTCATCTGTCATATTATAGCCGAAATCTGCCGCAGACTGCTTCCAGAAACGGACATAGAGCTTTTCTGTGTCGATAAGAACGCCGTCCATGTCAAAGACGGCGCCCATAATTTTATTTTCTCCCATAGATTACCAGTTAATCATCCAGTCGTACATGCCCTCATACTGACGTGCAGAGCTGTTCCATGAGAAGTCAGTTTCCATACCTCTCTTGACCATCTTATCCCACTGATCTCTGTGATTGTAGTAGATGTGCTTGGAGTAATTGATAACGCCCAGCATTTCATCGCCGTTGTAGTTTGCAAACGAGAATCCTGTACCTGAGCCGTCAAATTCATTGTAGGGCTGTACTGTATCTTTAAGACCGCCCGTCTCTCTTACAATCGGAACTGTACCGTATCTCAGTGAGATAAGCTGAGTAAGTCCGCATGGCTCAAAGAGCGAAGGCATGAGCATTGCATCAGCTGCGGCATAAAGTTTGTGCGCAAGAGCGTCAGAGTAAAGGATGTTCGCAGAAACTCTCTCCGGATACTTCCACTGATAATGTCTGAACATATTCTCATATCTGGGATCGCCTGTGCCGATTACCACGAACTGTGTAAATTCGTCGCAGATCTGTTCAATGGCATAATTCACGAGATCAAGTCCCTTCTGGTCTGTAAGACGTGAAATTATTGCGATCATATACTTATTCTTATCAACGGGAAGTCCGAGTTCTGCCTGAAGCTTTTCCTTGTTGATTGCCTTCTTTTTCTGGAATGTCTTTGAGTTATACTCGGCAAAAATCTGCTTGTCGTTGGAAGGATCAAATACCTTGTAGTCGATACCATTGACGATTCCACGCAGAGAAGCTGAACGTGCACGAAGAAGTCCGTCAAGTTGTTCGCCGTAGAACGGATATTTTATCTCCTCGGCATAAGTCTCGGAAACTGTAGTAATATAGTCTGCATAGACAAGTCCGCCCTTAAGCATATTTGCATCCTTGTGGAATTCAAGCTTGTCCGGAGTGAACATATAATCCGGCAGTCCTGTATTGTATTTAAATGCCTTGACATCCCACACACCCTGAAATTTCAAGTTATGGATAGTCATTACTGTCTTTGTTGAGCTGTAAAAAGGATTTGTCGCAAATGTTGAATGCAGAAATACCGGTATCATTGACGCCTGCCAGTCGTGACAGTGGATGATATCAGGACGGAATCCGATAACCGGAAGTATAGCCAGTACTGCCTTGCAGAAGAACGTAAAACGCTCGATATCCCATTTCAGGTCGGAAGAATACGGTGTATCTCCGCAGAAATAGTGCTCGTTGTCCACAAAGTAGAACTTCACACCGTTGTATTCATATTCCATGATACCAACGTGCTGATTTCCCGGATGCATACCGTAATCCATATAGAAATGTGTAACATACTTGAATTCATTTCTGAATTTTTCGGGAATACAGGTATAATAGGGCATAATTACCCTGACATCGTATTCACCGGAGTCAATATACTGCGGAAGTGCGCCGACTACATCGGCAAGACCGCCTGTTTTTATAAAAGGTACGCTTTCTGATGCTGCAAATAAAATATTTTTCATACCGTTTTCTCCTGACTATTATAATTTGCTGAATCAATACAGATTCTCATACTATATTATATACCAAAATCAGCTATAAGTCAATAGAAAAATAATAAACTTTGCACAAGGCAGCGTGACGCTGCACCGGCACCAGCGGTGCCCCCGTTCCACGTTACAGCGTGACGCTGTTCCCTACAGGCACAAGCGGTAATTTATTCAAACCATCGGCAAAACCGACACCAAAATTCCGAATTATAAAGTGTGCCCTTGACATTCAGGGATTTATATGGTATAATCTGAAAATGAAAATCATTTTCAGATTTGGAGAAAAGTATGAAAAACGATTCAGGATATAACACAAGACAAAAGGAAAAGCTTCTTTCCTATCTCATCTCAAACAAGGATGAACACACAAACGTTGCCGGAATCAGCGCATATCTTGCCGCTGAGGGAACTCCGGTAGGTACGGCAACGATATACAGACAGCTTGACCGCCTCGTCGATCAGGGACTTGTCCGCCGCTATGCCATTGACGGCAAAACAGGAGCATGCTATCAGTACGTTGACAGTGACGCCGGATGTCACCAGCATTTCCACCTGAAATGCAAGAGCTGCGGCAGACTTATCCATACCGACTGCGATCACCTTTCCGAGATAAATGAGCATATGCTCCAGCATCATGGATTCACAGTCGATTCTTCCATGACTGTATTTTACGGTATCTGCGCCGACTGTCGGGAGGATGCCGTATGAGACGATATATCTGTATTTTTGCGGCGGCTCTCCTGATGATATCAGGACTTCTTACCGGATGCGCTCCAGCCGCAAAAAAGGACGGCGATAAGCTTTCGATTGTTACGACCTGCTTTCCGCCCTATGATTTCGCAAGGGCTGTTGCCGGAGATACCGCCGATATAACGATGCTTCTCAGCACCGGAGCAGAAGCACATTCCTATGAGCCTACTCCGCTTGATATCGCTGAAATCCAGAACTGCGACATCTTCATCTGCATAGGCGGCGAGGACGAGGTCTGGGTGGACAGGATACTTGATTCTATCGACACGTCTGATATCGAGGTTGTCCGGCTTATCGACCACGCTGAGCTTCTTGAGGAAGAACCTGTCGCCGGAGCTTCTCCGGACGGTCACGATCATCATCATCATCATCACCACGACCACGAGGAGCATGACGATCACGGCGGCGAAGTCAGCGAAGAACACGCAGACGGCCATATATGGACATCTCCGGCGAATGCAATGAGATGTCTTGAAGCTGTGAAAACTGCACTCTGCGAGACAGCTCCGGAGAATTCCGACCTCTACAATGCCGGTTACAGAAGCTATAATGACCAGCTTGCCGGACTTGACCGTGAATTTTCTCGGCTTATGGAAAATGCGGAGCATAATGTTATCGTTGTTGCAGACCGCTTTCCGTTCCGCTACCTTGCCCACGATTACGGCATGGAATATTTTGCAGCTTTCAGCGGATGCAGCTCTGAATCAGAGCCGTCCGTGTACACAATGGCGTTTCTCATTGACGAAATACTCGAACACGATATCGACACGGTTTTCTGCCTTGAATTCTCGACAAGACGTCTTGCGGAAAAGCTTGCAGACGCAACAGATGCGAAAGTTCTGCCGCTGAGTTCGTGCCACAACGTATCTAAAAACGACTTTGAAAACGGCGTTACATATATTGACCTTATGTATGATAATCTGAAAAATATCAAGGAGGCTCTTTCGTGAAAAAAATACTTGAATGCGATAAGCTCAGTGCAAGCTACGACGGCACAAAGGTTCTCAGCGGACTGAGTTTTTCCCTGAATGAGGGTGATTACCTCTGTATACTGGGCGAAAACGGCTCCGGAAAGAGTACTCTTGTAAAGTGCCTTCTGGGAATAAAAACTCCCGACAGCGGAAAAATAATTCTTGGCGACGGGCTTAAATCAACAGATATAGGATATCTTCCGCAGCATACAAATCTTGCAGCCGGATTTCCGGCAACAGTTGCCGAAGTCGTGATTTCCGGATGTCTCGGCAGACGTGGACTCCGTCCGTTCTACTCCGCAAAGGAAAAGGAAACAGCCAGACGTGCAATGGAACGTCTCGGAGTTGCCGACCTTGCCAACCGCAGCTGCCGTGAGCTTTCCGGCGGTCAGCAGCAGAGAATGCTTCTTGCAAGAGCAATGTGCGCCGCAAAGAAGCTTCTTCTTCTGGACGAGCCTGTTTCCGGACTTGATCCTACAGCCACAGCAGAAATGTATCAGCTTATTGACGACCTCAACAAAAAAGACGGCATGACCGTTATCATGGTATCGCATGACGTTGTAAGATCGCTTGACAATGCCAGCAGGATACTCTGCCTCTGCTGCAGCGAACACAGCTTTTTCGGCACACCGGAGGAATATGCAAATTCCCACATAAGCAGCAGATTTTTAGGAGAATGAATATGTCAGAAAATATAAGATTAATGTTTACTCCCGAATTTTTCGGAGCAATACTTCTTCCGGTGATAATCGGCGGACTTGCAGTAACGATATGCTCATCACTGCTCGGAGTAACGCTCGTTCTGAAGCGCTATTCCATGATTGGCGACGGACTTTCACACATAGGCTACGGAGCACTTTCCGTTGCGGCGGTAATGAACCTTGCACCGCTTAAAGTTGCGCTTCCCGTTGTAATAATTGCGGCGTTCATACTTCTGAGACTAAGCGAAAGCAGCAAGCTCAGCGGAGATTCTGCCATTGCGCTGTTTTCAACCACGGCACTTTCTGTCGGAATCCTTGTTTCCTCAAAAGCCGGAATTACCAACGACGTAAGCCACTATATGTTCGGAAGCATTCTCGCCATGAACAAAAGCGATGTTATACTGAGCGTGGTGCTCTCTGTTATCGTGATTGCGGCATTCATTATTCTGTACAACAGGATATTCTCAGTGACATTTGACGAGAATTTCGCAAGAGCAACCGGTGTCAATGCCGGAATCTACAACATGATTTTTGCCGTGCTTACTGCTGTTACTGTAGTGCTTGGCATGATGATGATGGGCGCACTTCTGATTTCGAGCCTTATAGTAATTCCTACGCTGACAGCAATGCGTATATGCCGCAGTTTCCGTGGAGTTGTGCTTACGGCGGGAGCAGTTTCCGTTGTAAGTTTTCTTGTCGGAATGTTCATGTCACTTCTGCTGAATACAGCTCCCGGCGCAAGCATCGTTATCGTAAATGTTTTCTTCTTCCTCTGTTTCAGTCTTTTCGGGGCAGTCTGCCGGAAAAAATCCTGACTTCTTCGGTTTCGTCCTCGGGAATGCTCACAGGAATATTTTCTGAGGGAATGTATATTTTCGTATCATCACAGCACATCTGAAATCACCTCCGCATGATTATTGTCTGCAATTCAGCCGGAAATATTCACTACAAATTAATCAACTAAATATTGCTGCATAACGATGAATATTTATGCAATATGCCGAATTTTCCCGAATAATCGGGAAATGCACAATAGTTATATTGACTTTGTGTTGATTTTGTGATAATATAATTGAGAAATAATAAATTTCAAAAACAAATTCTGGAGGTAACTAACTATGGCATTTTGCAAACATTGCGGAACACAGTATCCCGACGGCGGATCATGCACAAACCCCTCTTGTCCCGGCGCTCAGCAGGCAGCTGCACCGGCAAACAACAGCGCACTTGACGGCGGCTTCAACGAGGCTATGGACAAGGTAAAGAAGAACAAAAGCACTATTATAGGCATAGTTGTTGCAGTTGTTCTTTGTTTCATTATTGGTGCATTCCTCGGCAGTCACACTGGTGCTAAGGGCGCAGCTAACAAGTATGCGAAGAATATGTACAAAAAGAGTGGTTTTAAGAGCGTTGCTAAGGTAACAATGCTTGACGATGCTTACAAAGAGTACAAGGATGAAGATGAATTCGACGACGATAAGGACGATTTCAAAGAATTTATTGAAGAAATGAAGGACGATGATATCAAAATCAAAGTTAAGAGCGTTAAGAAGGCTGGCAAGCTTTCAAGCAAGGAACTCAAGGCAGCAGAAGCATACTTTGAAGAACAGGCTGAAGATTATGATGTTGATGATGATATCGACGTAAAGAAGGGCTACGAGTACAAGATCAAGTGTAAAGTAAAGAAAGACGGCGACTCTGATACAACTACTAAAAAAGTTTGTGTTGTTAAGGTAAAGGGCGATGGCTGGAAAGTTATTTCCATAGACGCTGATTCCCTTAAATCTTATTACATAGACTAATAATCAGCGATTCTGATTTTAATTTTAATGTTATATGAAATCCGGAGCTTAGGCTCCGGATTTTTTTGGCAGCGTGACGCTGCACCCTGTTCCACGCTATTTTAATGCGTAATGCGTAATGCGTAATTCGTAATTATAGTGTCCCTTCGGGACGGATAAAAAATATCAATAATTTTAAATGACCGATTGTAGGGGCGGATGCCTACATCCGCCCGTCAGTATCCTCGACGTCCCATATAATTCCCGATGAAACATCATGGGCGAACACATGGGGGAGCCCCTACGGCACACTAGGGAACAAATTTTTATGCTGGACATTTTTTAATATCTGGTATAACATTTCAATCCGTCGGCGAATGCCGACACCACAATTACGAATTATGCATTACGAATTACGCATTATGAAAATGTTCTGTTTCTTCAATTTTTCCACCATTCCACTTGACATTTTGTCGAAATTGTGCTAAAATGAATAAAGATTATTTTATGTGTATTTTTATGCACAAAACAAGGAGGTTTTATAATGGCATTCTGTAAATATTGCGGAACACAGTATCCAGACGGCGGAGCTTGTACAAATCCTGCCTGCCCCGCAGCTAATCAGGCACCTGTATCAGAGGAAAATCCCTTTACACAGTCTGAACAGCCGGCAAAAAAATCATCAAAGGGCGTGTATATTGCACTTGCACTCGTGGTGCTTCTCATAATTGCCGCTGTTATTGTGATCGTGCTTCTTATTAATAATAAGAAAAAAGAGGACGAAAAGAAAAAGGAGCAGAATTCCCACAAGGCGGCTGTTGAGACATACGCCGAAGCTATGTATGAAGAAGAAGCTTTTTCTGATTTAATGAAAGTCACGATGCTTGAAGATGTTTTCAAAGAATACAAGAAATCTGACGATTATGACGATAACAAGGACGATTACAAGGACATGATGGAAGATCGTGAAGATAATGATATAGAAATCACTGTCAGCAACATCAAGAAGGGCGATAAGCTTTCTGATGATGAACTTGAAGCCGCAGAAGAATATTTTGATGATCAGGCTTACGACTACGATGTTGACGTAGACGACATTAAAGTTACTGAAGGATATGAATACTCTTTCAAATGTAAATATAAAGATGACGGAGATACAGAGTCATATAAGGAAACAGTATGCGCTGTCAAGGTAAAGGGCGACGGCTGGAAGATTATTTCCTATGATGCTGAAGATCTTTATGACTATTACGGATAATACATAACAAAAGGACACGGCTTTGCTGTGTCCTTTTTTATGGCTTAAAAACGCATTTTTTCTTGACATTGTGAATTTTTTGTGATATAATGTAAAAAATTACGGTATATCCGAAATATTGGGAGGTTTATTATGGACGACATCAGAGATATCACAAGCAGCTCAAATTCAGACCAGACCAGCGGAAGCAGTCAGCAGACTACACCGAATCAATACAGCCCCTATGGACAGCAGGGACAGTATGGCGGTCAGTACGGTCAGTACGGACAGACACCGGCTCCACAGGAAGACAGGTTCCCGGAATTCCCCACAAAGCAGAAGAAAAAGATATCACTTCCTGCTCTTATCGTGGTTGGTATATTTTTGGTAGTTTTTGCTATCGCTATGATAACACTTGCACCAGTGTACAAGGCTGGCAGAGAATACGGAAAAGCTCTTGTAAAAGGCGACAGCGTTGACAAAATCAGCGAAATGGTATTCCCTGAAAAGCTCATAAAAAACGGCGATGAAGTAATCTATGAATCGTTTTCAGGCGTTATCGAGGAAAAACTCAACGAAATCGACGATCTTGGCGATGCAAAATTCACAGGCGTAAAGCTTGGCAAGAAAATCAAATCGGGTGATCTTAAAGATATCGCAAAATATTATGAGGTAATCTGTAAGCTTGCAGACTGTAATTTAAGTCTTTCTATTGAAAAAGGCTATGAATCCGAAGTCAGATTCAAAGCCGGAGGAAAAAAATACTATCAGAAATGCTGTATCATTAAAATGAGAGGCGAGGGATGGAAGATTTTCCCTGGCTCACTTGATGAATTACAGACTGTTATGATTATGCTTAATACGGTAGATAGTATGGACTTCTGAGATAATTCGCAATCTGATATGTGAGGGAGGTATATTATGGACGACATCAGAGATATCACAAGCGGCTCAAATTCAGAGCAGACCGGCGGAAACAGTCAGCAGACTGCTTCGAATCAGTACAGACCCTATGGACAGCAGGGACAGTATGGAAGATACGGACAATACGGACAGATTCCTGATCCAAGAGAAGATTTGATCCAGACATTCCCCGAAAAAAAGAAGAAAAGCGCTCTGCCGGCTATTCTCGTTATCATAGCATTACTTACAGTTATCGTTATCGGACTGGTGACATTCGCAGCACCGTACATGACGGCAAGAAAGTTCGGTAAGGCTCTTGCAAAGGACAATGATATTGATACGATACTTGAAATGGTTTTTCCGGAAGGATACATAGAAAAAAGCGGCATAGACTACAATATGTACTCAGAAAGCATCAGTCAGGCGCTTTCGTCGATAAAGTGCTACGGAGAAGTTAAGTATACCGGTGTTAAAATTGGTAAGAAAATCAAATCCGGAGATCTTAAAGATATCGAAAAGTATTATGATTACATATGCAAAGCTGCTGATATGAGAACCAACGTAAGAATCCAAAAAGGCTATGAAGTTGATATAAAATTCAAGCTTGACGGAGATAAGAGTACTTGTAAATGCTGCGTTGTAAAGATGAAAGGCGAAGGCTGGAAGGTATTCCCGCTTCCGATTGATGAGTTAAACTATATAATCAGACTGATCGAAATGGCTGAGAGTATGAATCTTGAATATTGATATGCGCATAAAATAACCGCACAGAATCAATCTGTGCGGTTATTTTTTATACATCAATGAACATGACAGGTTTTATTCTTGACGGCTTTTTTAGGCTTTACACTGCTTATTTTTTTGTGAAGTACGACAACAAAACCAATAATGTTCAGTGCAAGTGCGGCTGCCCATGCGGCACAGTCAGCCCATGCAGTTGCAGTAAAGCCGATTCTGTTGATGAAAAGCACGATTACACCGATTCTCATTATCATTTCGAGAATACCGGAGCACATCGGGATAAAGGGATATCCCATCCCCTGAACTCCGCTTCTGAAAACGAAAAGAAAATCCACAAGGAACATCATAATACCGCATATAGGCATATACTGAGCGGCAAGTGAGATAGGTTCATCACCGTTAAGCATGATAGCCGATATCTGTCGTGGGAAGAAGGTCATAATCGAACCAAATATAAGGTACGCAATAAATGCGATAGTCAGGCAGACTTTAAGACCTTCTCTGATACGGGTGTACTTCTCTGCGCCGTAGTTCTGACTTGTGAAAGCAGACATTGTGAATCCGGCAGTACATGCAGGCTGAATAAACATATTAATGAAGCGGCTGCAAGCGGAAAATGCCGATGTATAGGCAACTCCGAGACCATTTACGAAATACTGGATAACCATGCATCCGACAGCAGTTATTGAATTCATAAGCGCCATAGGAAGTCCGTTTTTCAAAAGGCTTGTACTGAGAGAGAGATCAGGTTCGAAATCCTTGCGGCTCAGGCGGAGAATATCCAGCTTGCGGAGCTTTGCAAAGCACACGACAGTAGAAATCACCTGTGCAAGAACAGTAGCAATTGCGGCTCCCTCAACGCCTGTTTTCATGATGAAGATAAAGAACCAGTCCAGAACGATATTGATAACAGTTGAAATAATTATCGCAGTCAGCGGAGTTCTGCTGTCTCCGAGCGCACGGAGGATTCCGGAGCACATATTGTATGAAATAGAAGCGAAAAGTCCGCCGAAGATTATGTATCCGTATGTAAGACTGTCCTTCATGATGCTGCTGTCAGTTCTGAGCATCTCAAGGACGGGTTTAAGGAAAATTACGCTTACCGCAGTAAGGAAAACCGTGATTATCGCCGCAAGCTTTATGGAAGCGGCAGTTGTACGGCGCATTTTATCGTAGTCCTTTGCACCAAAGCTCTGACCGATAAGGACGGAAAATCCGGTTGAAAGTCCGAGTGAAAATCCGATTATAAGAAACGAAAGCGAGGACATATTTCCGACAGACGCAAGAGCGTTGTCGCCAAGTCCCTTTCCAACAATGGCTGTATCGGCGATTGAATAAATCTGCTGGAGCATATTTGTAGCAAGCATGGGGAAAAAGAAAGCAAGAATCAGCCTTGAAACCTTTCCCTCAGTCATATCTGAAGTTTTAGACATAGAGGATCCCTCCTTGAAATTATCTTATACACATTATAGTCAAGCGGATGTTCTTTTTATATCAAAAGTGTTGCTTTTTTATCATAAATGTGATACAATTACAGTGAAAAATCAAACGTGTATGACTATACAGAGGTGGTGCATTTATGGATACAAACCGTGATCTGAACTACAGGCTTTTCATTCAGAAAGAGACTAATTTCATCCGGACTGATATCCGTACTGAATACGACAGATATACAACAGTAAGCAGCGGAGATGTTGAAAAAGTACGGGAGAACTTCAAAAAAGCAAAGGCGAATTTCGGCGAAGGAAAGGGCGTTCTGTCGGATGATCCCGTGAGGAATAATATATATCATCTTGTAGTCTGTGCCGCAATGATATCACGCTTGTGCATAAATGCCGGAATGGAGCACGACGTTGCGTACACTCTGGGAGACATCTATGTGAAAAGGGCTGATAAATGCACAAAGGCAGAGGATGTTCTTGATATTATGGAGGAAATGCAGATAGATTTCGCCACACGAATGAAGGAACTGAGAAAAGTCAATGCGATATCGCTCCATGTGAGGAGGGCTATCGACTATATATACGATCATCTTCATGAGCCGGTAACGCTCAAGGAGCTTGCTGAACGTGAAAAGCTGAGTACAAGCTATTTTTCCAAGCTTTTCGTGAAGGAAACAGGCTGTACCGTCAAGGAGTATACCATGCAGGCTAAGATATCAACGGCGAAGAATATGCTGAAATTTTCCGATTTTCCGATACTTGATATATCACTGGCACTCGGATTCTGTACGCAGAGCGCATTTACGGCGGTATTCCGCAAGCATACCGGAATTACTCCGGCAAAATACAGGGATATGTCTGTTATTGATTCGTGATGCGTTTAAAGACGTCAGCTGACAATTATCTGTCTGTTTTTTCAGTAAACAGCATTGACAATAAAAATGTAATGTTGTATAATGATTTCATGGCAAAGATGAAAGGAGATGCATTCAATGCGTTCAAAGGGAACAAAGACAATCACAGATAACCGCAAGGCACGTCACGATTATTTCGTCCTCGAAACTTATGAGGCTGGAATTGAACTTGTCGGAACTGAGGTAAAATCTATCCGTCAGGGTACTGTTAATCTTAAAGATTCATGGTGCTCGATCGACAAAGGTGAACTGTGGATAAAGGGAATGCACATTTCTCCGTATGAAAAAGGAAATATCTTCAATCGTGATCCAATGAGAGTCCGCAAGCTCCTTATGCACCGCCGTGAAATAAACAAGCTTTTCGGAACGGTCAAGCAGGACGGTCTTTCGCTTATCCCTCTGAGCCTGTATTTCAAGGATTCAAAGGTAAAAGTTCAGCTTGGTCTCTGCAAGGGTAAAAAGCTCTACGACAAGCGTGACGACGCTGCCAAAAGAGATGCTAAGCGTGAAATCGAGCGCAGCATGAAATCAAGATAATAATAACGCCCCTCGAATGAGGGGCGTTTGCTATTAAAGTTCTGCATTTGCTGCAATTCTGAATATTTCTGCCACATCGTCGGAGGAAAGGCTTACAAATCCGCCTGTTTTTCTGTCACCGAGACCAAGCTTTTCCACAAGAACGGGAATATCCTCAGATTTAGCACCAAGTTCAGCGAAATTTATTGGCATACCGATATCGTGAAGGAATCTTCTGAAGCATCGGATTCCACGCATAGCTGTTTCCTCGGGCTTTTCGAAGTTCATTTCGCAGCCCCAGATTCTTACAGCCGCCTGAGCGAATCTCATAATATTGTGATTCATAACGAATTCCATCCATGCCGGCATAACAACAGCAAGACCGGCACCATGAGCGCAGTCGTAGAGACCGGAAAGCTCATGCTCGATTTTGTGGCTGTTCCAGTCCTGAGATCTTCCCACGCCGACAATGTCATTGTGTGCGACAGTTCCAGCCCACATGATATTGGCTCTTGCCTCGTAGTTCATGGGATCAGCGATAACTCTCGGAACTTCCTTTACCATTGTAATGAGAACAGCCTCACAGAGTCTGTCTGTTATCTCAACTTCTGATGTATTTGTGAAATAGCGTTCAAAAACGTGCGCCATGATATCTGTAGCACCGCAGGCTGTCTGATATGGCGGAAGTGTACAGGTAAGCTCCGGATTGAGAATGGAGAAGCGTGGTCTGAGAAGATCAGAGCCTACATCTCTTTTGAGCATTCCGTCCTCCTTTGTGACAACGGATGCACCAGAACCTTCACTTCCGGCAGCAGCGATAGTAAGGACAGTTCCGATAGGGAGAGCCTTTTCAACTCTCTTGCCTGTACCGTAGAAATCCCAGAAATCTCCGTCATAGGGTACACCAAGAGCGATACCCTTTGATGAGTCTATGCATGAACCTCCGCCGACTGAGAGGATGAAATCAACACCTTCACGGCGACAGAGTTCGATGCCCTCGTAGATTTTTGTATCACGGGGATTCGGCTGAACTCCGCCAAGCTCAACGTAGGGGATGCTTTCTGCGTCAAGAGAAGCCTTGACACGGTCAAGAAGACCTGATTTTACAGCGGAACCGGAACCATAGTGGATAAGTACCTTTGTACCGCCGAACTTTCTGACATATTTGCCGCATTCGTTTTCTGTTTCCCTGCCGAATACAAATTCAGTGGGACTGTAAAAGCTGAAATTTTCCATGTTTTTTTCCTTTCGTGACTGATATACAGCCGTTTTTTCTGTTTTGAGAATCCGAATGACCAGTTCTCAGAAATATTATATCATTATTTTTAAGTAATTGCAATAGTAAACAGAAATTTTTTAACGTGTTTATTATAAACCGGCAATATGTCGGACGAGGGTTTACAGATCCAGATTGAGTATGTGAAAAAAATATATAGGCAATGTAGGGTGCGATGCCCACATCGCACCGTAGACATATTAAATTCATAACGGGCGGATGTAGGCATCCGCCCCTACATAAGAAATAAAACAGAAAATATGTTTGCCAACGAAAATTGTACACATACCCAGATTGACAAACAGTTGACACATTCGCCGATATGTGGTATAATGTTTCGGGTAATACTGCACAAAGTCCGCTCGATTACTTTGTATAGTCTTGCCATGGGAATTTTCAAAACAGGAGCTGAATAATTTGAAAAATACATTTGGTTCAAGCGTTTCGGTAACTATTTTCGGCGAGAGCCACGGAACAATGATCGGTGCTGTACTTGACGGCATTGCTCCCGGAATTGCAGTAGATGAAGAATTCATCGCTGCACAGATGTCCCTCAGAAGAGCCGCAGGATCCATCTCCACTGCCCGTCATGAGGCTGATAATGTGAGGATAGTCAGCGGCGTTTTTAACGGAAAAACTACAGGAACACCTATAACCTTTATTATCGAAAATCAGGATACAAGAAGCCGTGACTACGGCGAGCTTGCTTATAAGGCACGTCCTGGACACGCCGATTTTACGGCATCCGTGAAGTATCACGGCTATCAGGATTTCAGAGGCGGCGGACACTTCTCAGGAAGAATTACTGCCGGTCTTGTTGCGGCGGGAGCCGTTGCTATAAGTGCTCTTAAAGAAAAAAATATCAGAATAGGTACTCACATCCTCTCATGTGCCGGCGTCCGTGACAGAGGATTCTCCGGTAATCCCGCAGCTGATATAGATAAGCTTGCGGATTCTGCATTTGCTGTTCTTGACGACAGCGTGAGAGATGAAATGATTTCAAGGATAGAGAAAGCAAAAAGCAACGGCGACAGCGTCGGCGGCAGACTCGAAACGGCTGTGACAGGACTTCCAGCCGGAGTCGGCGAACCATGGTTCGATACCCTTGAAAGCGTTCTTTCGCATATAATTTTCAGCATTCCGGCTGTTAAGGGCGTTGAATTCGGTGACGGATTTGCTCTTGCTGATATGACCGGAAGTCAGGCAAACGATCCTTTCTGCTCACAGGACGGAAATATCGCTACAGAGACAAATCACTGCGGTGGAATTCTCGGCGGAATCTCAAACGGTATGCCGATAATAATCAGAACAGCGATCAAGCCTACACCTTCTATATACAAGGAACAGAATACCGTAAATCTCAACACATCGGAAAACACAACGCTTGTCATCAACGGCAGACATGATCCGGCTATAATCCACAGAGCAAGAGTTGTTCTTGACAGCGCAGTTGCTCTCTGTCTCTGCGATCAGCTTGCTCTGAGATTCGGCACAGACTGGCTTACAAAATAAGTATAAATTCTGAAAGGAAGTAAACATATATGGCAATGAATATCATCAGACAGCTGCCTCATCCGTCCGAGATCAAGGCGGCTCATCCTATCACATCCGAGCTTCTCGAAGTAAAGGCAAGACGTGACGAGGAAATAAAGAAAATCTTCAGAAGCGAATCAGATAAATTCCTCCTTATTATCGGACCATGTTCCGCTGACAGCGAGGACAGCGTTATTGATTATATCACACGTCTTCGTGAACTTCAGGAAAAAGTAAAGGATAAGATCCTCATTATTCCGAGAATTTACACAGGTAAGCCCCGTACAACCGGCGACGGCTACAAGGGTATGCTCCACCAGCCAAGCCCTACTGCAATGCCCGACCTCAAAAGCGGTATCATCGCAGTAAGAAATCTTCATATGCGTGCTCTTGCTGAAACAGGATTCAGTGCCGCAGATGAAATGCTTTATCCTGAAAACTACAGCTATCTTGACGATCTTCTTGCATATATCGCTGTAGGCGCACGTTCTGTTGAAAATCAGCAGCACCGTCTTGTATCAAGCGGCGTTACAATTCCTGTCGGCATGAAGAATCCCACAGGCGGCGATATTTCCGTAATGATGAACTCCATTACAGCTGCTCAGCATGCTCACGCATTCATCTACAGAGCAAGCGAGGCAAGAAGTGACGGAAATCCCTATGCACACGCTATTTTCAGAGGATATGTCAACGATAAGGGACAGTCCTTCCCGAACTATCACTATGAAGATCTTTACCGCCTTGCTGAGGTATACGCAGAGAGAGATCTCAAAAATCCGGCTCTTATCGTAGATACTAACCACTCAAACTCTGGAAAGCAGTATCTCGAGCAGATTCGTATTGCAAAGGAAGTTCTTCACAGCATGCGTCACAGCACAGAGATCAGCAAGCTTGTAAAGGGACTTATGATCGAGAGCTATATCGAGGACGGAAGCCAGAAAATCGGCGAGAATATCTACGGAAAGTCAATTACTGACCCTTGTCTCGGCTGGGAAAAATCAGAAAGACTTGTTCTTGATATTGCAGAACTGTTATAATATAAAGCATAATTACTGGGGCGGAAATCATTCCGCCCTTTTTAATGCGTAATTCGTAATGCGTGAAATATCCGATAAGAGTATGTTTCTATACGAAATTTTTACACATACATCCATTCCAAAATGCTTGTCAAATCCAAAACAATGTGATATAATAAAGGAGTATAAATTCTGAACAGGAGGTCTGTATGAAATACACTCAGGGAAAATATATCATAGCTGAAAAATCAGCTATAGCACGAAATATATACAGCTTTACAATAAGCTGTCCGGAAATCGCTCAGATTGCTGTACCGGGACAGTTCGTCCACATCAGAATAGGCAGCTTCACTCTCCGCCGCCCTATCTCTATCTGCGGAATTGACCCGATAAAGGGAACTCTCCGCATTGTTTTCGAGATCAGAGGCGAGGGTACATCAGCTATCGCTGATCTCAACAAGGGCGATGTAATTGATATGCTTGCTCCTCTCGGTCATGGATTTACTGTAAATCCTGACTTCAAAAAAGTTATCCTCATCGGCGGCGGTATAGGAACTCCTCCCATGCTTCCGCTTGCAAAGGCATACGGCGAAAAGGCTGTTGCTATTTCAGGTTTCAGAAACGCTTCTGCTGTTATTCTTCAGGAGGATTTCGCAGCTGCCGGAGCAGAAACTATCCTCTGCACCGACGACGGTTCTGCCGGAATTCACGGCTTTGTAACCCAGCCGCTTGAGGAACTTGTCAGAAACGGCGGAGTGGACGCAGTATTTGCCTGCGGACCTACTCCCATGCTGAAAAGAATTACTGAAATATGCAAAGAAAATTCCGTTTACTGCGAAATCTCACTTGAGGAACGCATGGCTTGCGGAATCGGTGCGTGTCTCGGATGCGCATGCAAAACAAAAAGAAACGACGAAGAATATTTTGCACACGTCTGCAAGGACGGTCCTGTATTCAAGGCTGAGGAGGTGCTCTGGTAATGGCTGATCTTTCTGTAAAAATCTGCGGCGTTGACTTCAAAAACCCGATAATTCCGGCTTCCGGCGTTTTCGGTTACGGTCATGAATACGAGGAGCTTTATCCTCTCAGCAAGCTTGGCGGTATCGCTACAAAGGGTACTACTCTCCACAGACGTACCGGAAATCTTGCTCCGAGAATAGCTGAAACTCCCTCCGGAATGCTCAATTCCGTTGGTCTTCAGAATCCCGGAATCGACCACTTCATCGAAAAGGAACTCCCCTATCTGCTCACAAAGGATGTTACAATTCTTGCAAATATCGCCGGTTCTACCGTTGAAGAATGCATTCAGGTCGCTGAAAAGCTTGAAAATACAGACGTTCACATGATCGAGCTGAATATCTCCTGCCCCAACGTAAAACAGGGCGGTGCGGCTTTCGGAACAAGCTGCGAAATGGCAGCTGAGGTCACTCGTCAGGTGAGAAAGGCTACTTCAAAGCCGCTTATCGTGAAGCTTTCTCCCAATGTCACAAGCATCACCGATATCGCAAAGGCTGTCGAGGATGCCGGAGCTGACGCTGTTTCGCTGATAAACACTCTCCTCGGCATGAGAATCGACATCAATACCGGCAGACCTATTCTCCGCAACAACGTCGGCGGAATGAGCGGTCCGGCTGTTTTCCCGATTGCTGTACGCATGGTATGGCAGGTGGCAAACGCTGTGAAAATCCCTGTTATCGGTATGGGCGGAGTTTCCTCCGGTGCTGACGCCATTGAGCTTATGATGGCTGGTGCTTCCGCTGTTCAGGTAGGAGCTGCTATTTTCACTGATCCCTTTGCTCCTGTAAAAATCGTTGACGAAATGAACGATTTCCTTGACAGAAAGAATATTGCATCCGTCAGGGATATAATCGGAACTGTTCAGCCGTGGTGAACTTCACGCTGAGAAAAGCGCATGCCGACGATAAAAAACGCATAGAGGAACTTTTTATCGCAATGCTGGAAAGCATTTACACAGAAGCACAAAACGGATATGAAACAGGTTATCTGAACAAATTTTTCACCGGCGGAGATGACTGGATATGCGTTGCTGAATGCAATGATACTATTATAGGCTACATCGCCATTGAAGTTCATAACGAACCGGAAAAATTCGTTTATCTGGATGATATTTCTGTGTCAGAAGCTTTCCGCAGTCAGGGTATAGGCTCAGCTCTTATAAAAAAGGCTGAATCGTATGCAGCAGAAAAAAACGCCGCATATATCGCACTTCATGTTGAAGTTTCAAACACATCTGCTCTGAAACTCTATGAACGACTTGGATATTCTGTTCGCCGCAATGAAGAAAACAGACTTTTTATGCGGCACGATATCTGATTGTCATATCACGCTGATTTACAAACGGAGAATATACAATGATAATTATGTCAGTTGACTTCGGGGACGCAAGAACAGGCATCGCCGTTTGCGGCAAAAGCGAGCTTATCGCCTCGCCTGTCTGCGTTATCGCCGAAAAGGATTTCGATAAATGCATAGAAAAAACCGCTGCCCTTGCAAAAGAGCAGCGTGCTGAGCATATCGTGGTGGGATATCCCAAAAATATGAACGGTACTATCGGCGAAAGAGCTGAAAAATGCAGTCTTTTCGCTGAAAAGCTCGGTCAGCTAACCGGATGTCCCGTTACTTTATGGGATGAACGGAATACTACAGTTTCCGCTCATTCTGCCCTCAATGTCACCAATACAAGAGGAAAAAAGCGCAAGGCTGTCGTTGACGCAGTCGCCGCCACGATAATCCTTGAAAGCTTCCTCAGCTACAGAAAAAATACCGGCGAAAGCTCTACATAAGAACGGATTTTATATCCTCAAAAAGGTTTCCGGCTGCTTTGATAGTTCTTCCGGCATTTTTCTTTATGCTGTATTTTTTCATGGGAGAAGCCGTTGATATCGCATAGCAGGCAAATCCAGCCGCTGCGCCGACTGCTGCTCCCTTTACAAGAGATTTTTTATCCATATTTTTCAACTCCAGTTCTGAGTATTTGCGGTATATCCGCTGTATTATTATCTGTACCGGAACGGAGCTTATTCACAAGGAGATTAAATGCATAATCTTAACATTGTTCTCGTCGAGCCGCAGATTCCGCAGAATACAGGGAATATTTCCCGTACCTGCGCTGTCACCGGTGCAAGACTTCATCTTGTGCGTCCGCTCGGTTTTGAAGTCTCGGACAAGCACCTGAAACGTGCCGGTCTTGATTACTGGGACAAGCTCGATATCACCTATTATGACGGTCTTGACGATTTCTTTGAAAAAAATCGTGACGGAAATTTTTTCTTCTTCACGACTAAAGGACGTCACGTTCACAGCGATGTTTCCTATCCCGACAACGCATATCTTGTGTTCGGCCGTGAGGATAAGGGACTTCCTGAGGAACTGCTCTATGCACATCCCGAAAGCTGCGTCCGCATTCCCATGCGTAACGAACTGCGCAGCCTTAATCTCTCAAATTCCGCTGCTATCGCTGTATATGAGGTACTGCGCCAGTGGGATTACCCCGATCTCTCCCGTGAGGGAAAGCTTACCCGCTTCACATGGGACGATCAGGAACTTTAACAAAGAAAGAAAGTGATAAATATGTCAAAAATTATGATTCTTACCGACAGCTGCTGCGATCTTCCGCTTGAAACTATTCAGGAACTCGGTATCAAGGTTCTTCCGTTCAAGCTTACCGTTAACGGAGAGACTTTCCGTGAGACTTTCGACAAGACAAATCAGGAAATCTACGATATCATGTCCAAAACGGATGAGATTCCCAAGCATGCAATGATAAATCCTATCGAATTTGAAGAAGCTTACAAGGAGCTTTTCGATCAGGGCTATACAGATATTATCAGTGTTTCCATAAACTCAAAGGGTTCTGGTACATACAATAATTCCCTCATCGCAAAAAAGGATTTCTTCGAGAATAACCCCGAAGCTAAGGGAAAAATCAAGATCTACAACCTCGACTCAAAGTGCTACACTGTTTTCTACGGCTATCCTATCATGGAGGCTGTAAAGAAAATCCGCAAGGGAGCAGACGCCAGAGAAATCGTTGCGTATCTTGAAGACTGGTTCAATGTGTGCGGTATCTATGTTGTGCCGTATAATCTTAAATATGCAAGAAAATCAGGCAGAATTTCCGCTGCCGCTGCATTCGCCGGAGAACTTCTCGGTCTTAAACCCATTATCCTCTTTGCTGACGGAAATACAGAAATTGTGGAAAAAATCAGAGGCGAAAAGAACATCGTTCCGAAACTCGTTGACTGCGCTGAAAAGAATATGACTCCGCAGACTCCTTACCTTATCATTCACGGACGTGACAACACTCTTGCAAAGGAAGTCGAAAAGGAGCTTATAAAGCGTACCGGCAGAAAGGCTGAAATGTTCGGCTCAATCGGTGCCGCTGTTGCTTCTAATATCGGTCCGGATGTTGTGGCTGTTCTTGTACGCAGAAAAAACAAGTAATTTACAGGGCGGATAATATCCGCCCTTTTTAATGCGTAATTCGTAATGCGTAATGCGTAATTATGGTGTCCCTGACGGGACGGATTGAAAACGTTAATTATTTTAAATGACCGGCATAATATTTGTTCCCTAGTGTGCCGTAGGGGCTACCCCATGTGTTCGCCCATGATGTTTCATCGTGAATTATATGGGACGTCGGGTGACTCCCTACAGTGTAGGGAGATGTCCGAAGGACAGAG
>JAFXEJ010000070.1 GCA_017513795.1 Ruminococcus sp. | reverse complement strand
TCGTTATCATCGTCGTCGTCATCGTCATCAGATTCTTCCTCATCATAGGATTCCTCATCAGCTTCTTCAACAACTTCTTCCTCTGCGATTTCCTCAGATTCCTCGATTTCCTCGATTTCTTCGACTTCCTCAGATTCCTCAGTTTCCTCAGTTTCCTCGACTTCCTCGATTTCCTCAGTTTCCTCAGCGATTTCCTCATTTTCCTCGAATTCCTCAGTATCCTCGGATTCTTCATCAGAAATGATATCGTCCTCGTCTTCATCCTCAGAGTCAAAATCAGTATCACTGAACAGCGCCTCGACAAATGTACGGCTGTCAAACGGCTGTAAATCGTCGATTTTCTCGCCGACACCGATAAGCTTTACAGG
The DNA here is from genome assembly GCA_017513795.1 of Ruminococcus sp. Lineage (GTDB taxonomy): Bacteria > Bacillota > Clostridia > Oscillospirales > Ruminococcaceae > Ruminococcus. The sequence continues at coordinate 35,865 of JAFXEJ010000070.1, read as the reverse complement.
AATTCCAAGCTCATTCTTTATTGAAATTACAATTCCGCCCTTAGCTGTTCCGTCAAGCTTTGTAAGGACAATTCCGGTGATAGGAGCAGTCTCACTGAACAGCTTTGCCTGATTTACGGCATTCTGACCTGTAGTTGCATCAAGGACAAGAAGCACCTCACGAGAGCATTCTCCTGCCTTGTTATCAATAATTCTGTTGATCTTCGCAAGCTCATCCATAAGATTCTTCTTATTGTGAAGACGTCCGGCTGTGTCGATTATAACAACATCGCAATCTCTTGCCTTTGCCGCTTCAAGAGCGTCATAAACTACAGCTCCCGGATCAGAACCCTCGGCGTGCTTCACGATATCTACGCCGGCACGCTCAGTCCATACCTCAAGCTGATCTATAGCGGCTGCACGGAAAGTATCCGCTGCCGCAACAAGAACCTTTTTCTTTTCCTTCTTGAACTGGTGACAGAGCTTTCCTATTGTGGTTGTCTTTCCGGCGCCGTTTACGCCGATTACCATGATAACTGCTGGAGACTGTGTGAGATCAAGACCTGTATCATCACCCATAATCTCGCCGATTACCTCCTGAATAAGCTCCATTATCTCATTGGGATCGGTGATTCCTCTCTCCTTGATCTTTTTACGGAGCCTGTCGCATATTTCAAGCGATGTTTCAACGCCGATATCGCTCATTATCATAGCTTCTTCAAGTTCTTCAAAAAGCTCCTCATCTATCTTTGTGAAGGAATTGAAAATTCTTTTAAGTCTGCCAAGAAAGCTCGCCTTGGTCTTTCTGAGACCAGCTGCAATTTTTGCTATAATTCCCATAAATACTCCCAATCTGCCGCATTATGCGGCGTGAATCATCAGAAATCATTCTACAGAGGCTGTATCCTCCTGAAAATCTACCTGTTCCATTTTCAGAAGCTTTGATATTCCGTCCTCTTGCATGGTAACTCCGTAAAGCACATTCGCCTCCTCCATTGCGCTTCGTCTGTGAGTTACAAGAACGAACTGTGTTGTATCAGTAAACTTTTTGAGATACTGTGCGTATTTGCGGACATTTACCTCGTCAAGTGCGGCGTCGATCTCGTCCAGTATACAGAACGGTGCCGGACGAAGTTTTAGTATCGCAAAATAGATAGCTATCGCCACAAACGACTGCTCTCCGCCTGAAAGCGAAATAAGATTCTTGATAACCTTTCCGGGCGGCGCAACGCTGATTTCAATTCCGGATTCAAGAACATTTTCCGGATCTGTGAGGATAAGCTCTGCCTTTCCTCCGCCGAAAAGCTCAACGAATATTTCCTTGAAATTTGAATTTATTATCACAAAGCTCTCGGAGAATATCCTGCACATTTCTTCTGTAAGTCCGCTGATTATCTTTTCAAGCTCAGCCTTTGACCTCTGGACATCTGCTATCTGTGCTGAAAGGAACTGATATCTCTCCGATACTTCCTTGTATTCCTCAATTGCTTCAACGTTTACATTTCCAAGAGCACGAATCTTGTTTTTGACCTCTGTAAGCTCTCTCTGCGCCTTTGAGATATCCTCTATCTTTTCAGCAAGCGCAACAGCTTCGGAGCGTGTCAGCTCATAGACCTCAAGAAGCTGCTTTATAATGTAGTCGTTGTCACGGCAGATGGCTTCACGGCGTTCTTCAAGACGTGTTATCTCGCCGGAAAGCTTTTCCTTAGCTTCATTGAACTGTTTCAGTCCCTTTGTCATTTCGTTTACAAGACGATTCTGCTCAGTATGCATATCCTGATAACGCTGAATCTGCTCCTGATATGCCGCAGTATTATCCTTGAAACCGGCAAGACGTGTTCTCAGCTTTTCGATATCTATCTGCTTATGTGCTATGATATCCTTCTGACGATTTATTTCATCCTCAGCATCCTTGCTGTCACGGCTGAGAGCGTCAAGACTTTCGTCATATCTTCCGACCTCGGATTCAAGATTCCTTATACTGCCGGAAAGCTCTATCCCCTGAATTTTCAGCTGTGAAAGTCTTTCCGAAAGCTTTCCTCTTTTAAGACGAAGTTCCTCACGGACGCCCTGTCCCTCAGCAAGCTTTTCCTCTGCAAGACGTATCTGCTCCTCTGTTTCAAGAAGCGCTTTTTCAGCGTCTGCAATATTTTTTTCACATGCGGCGATTTTCTGTCTTGCGTCCTCTGCAAGCTTTTCAGAATTCTCCGACTGCGCATTCATCTGTTCAATAAGAGAATTCAAGCCCGATATTTCTGCATTTATACGGACAGCTTCATTCTCGTTCTGTGAAAGTTCTTCTCTGACCGCTTCTGTATTGTAACGGTGCTTTTCTGATTCCGCACGAAGCTTTTCAGCCTTATCACGGAGAGAATCACGCTGCGCTGTAAGTTTCTCTATTTCAGCATCAAGCGTATCAAGCTCGTTCTTTCGTGTGATGATACCGCCCGATTTCTGCGCCGAACCGCCGGTGAATGATCCTCCGGCATTTACAACCTGACCGTCAAGTGTGACGATTCTGAATTTATAGCCGTATTTTTTGGCGATAACCGCAGCCGAATCAATATCCTCGGCAATAGCTATCCTTCCAAGAAGCGAACTGATTATTCCGCTGAACTTCTCATCCGCTTCGATTATCCGGCTTGCAATGCTTACAAATCCGCTGCATTCCTCAAGTCCTTTTTCATCAAGCTCACGGCCGTTCACTGACGTCAGCGGAAGAAATGTAGCACGTCCTCCACGCTGTTCTTTCAGGAAGCGGATACAGCGTTTCGCAATATCCTCATTCTCAACGATGATGTTCTGCATTGCGCCGCCAAGAGCCGTTTCCACAGCTACAGCATACTCTGGCTTTACACCGATATTCTGCGCAACTGTTCCAAGAACACCACTGATTCTTCCCTGTTTTCCGGCTTTCAGCACAAGCTTTACGCTTCCGGCAAAGCCTTCCATATTATTTTCAAGATCAGTCAGAATCTTTCTTCTCTGCTGGCGGTCTTTAAGCTCATAAAGAGCCTTTTCAAATTCCGCCTTTGCCTGTTCAAATCCGTTTTTCCTTGATTTATAGAGCATTTCCAGTCCGCTGAGTTTGTTTTTCAGTTCCTGATTTGCGGCAGAATTTTTTTCCTTATCCTTTTCAGCCTCAGAAAGACGCTGACGATGCTCCTCCAGCTTTCTGCTGAAATCTGTATTTCCCTCGCTTATTTCCTCAAGTCGGGAATTTTCTTCTCTGATCGCATTTTTAGCTGATTCAACAGCAAAACGGTATTCACTCTGCTTTATGTAGAGACCATTTATCTCGCTTCCAGCCTTATCGACGTTTTCACCGAGTCTGGAGCTTTCTGCTTCTGCACCGGCAAGAGACTTTTCAGCTTCTGCGATTTCCTTTTCAAGCTTTCCGAGTTCATCTGTAAGCTCAGAAATTTTACTTTCAGCAGATTTCTTTCCATCAAGCAGAGACTGTCTGTTTTTCTCGGAATTTCCGATACTCCGACGTGCGGCTTCAATTGCTTCCTCGCAGTGCTTTATATCGTTCTCGAAAACGGCTATACCGGATTTCATGCCGGACGCTTCCTGTTCCTCCTCGATCATTTTCTGACGGAGTTCATCGGATTTTACAGTGCTTTCCTGCATCCGTGCGTAGCCTTCGCTGATTTTCTCCTCCTCACGGCGGATATCGTTTTCGATATTTTCATACTCATTTCTGCTTACAAGTATCTTTTCATCAAGAGCTTCAAGCTTGCCTTTAAGCTCGTCAAGACGATTCACCCAGACGGAAATTTCCAGCGTTTTTCTCTGCTCTGCAAGCTTTATGAATTTCGCTGCCTTTTCCGACTGGATACGCAGCGGCTCAACTCTGCCTTCAAGCTCCGAAAGTATATCCGTCAGTCTCACAAGATTTTCCTGTGCCGATGTAAGCTTTCGTTCAGCTTCAAGCTTTTTGTAGCGGAATTTCGAGATTCCCGCCGCTTCCTCAAAGATATCACGGCGCTCGTTGCTTTTTGCACCGACAATCTCAGCGATACGTCCCTGACCAATGATTGAATATCCGTCACGACCAAGACCTGTATCCATGAAAAGCTCGTTTATATCTTTAAGACGGCACGATTTTCCGTTTATCATATACTCGCTGTCGCCGCTTCTGTAGAGCTTTCTCGTGACAGCAACCTCGTCATCCATATCAGGAAATGTCTTGTCGGAATTGTCGATATTAAGCGTAACAGCTGCAAATCCCATGGGTTTTCTTGCAACGGTACCGGAAAAAATAACGTCCTCCATTTTATTTCCTCTCAGCGTCTTGGTAGACTGCTCTCCGAGAACCCACCTCACCGAGTCGCCGATATTACTTTTTCCGCTGCCGTTAGGACCTACTACAGCTGTAAGTCCCTTGTCAAAGGTCAGGCTTATCTTGTCCGGAAAGGACTTAAAGCCCTGTATTTCAAGTGATTTCAGATACATTTCTTCACCTCCTCAGCTTAACTTTGTATTTTGGAATATTTTTATCCCCGATTATTTTTATCGTTATTCCGGACTTTCCGAAATATTCTGCATTTGCTTTTTTATGCCCCATTGCCTTGCTTATACATGATGGATTCACCGAAAAAACGAAATCAAATCTGCTTTCAGTTTCATAGCCAATAAGTTCCTCCATTTTCCAGCGGTAGATGATTCCCTCGCAGAGTTCACGGAAAGCAGGATGATAAAATCCGCCGACCATGTCACGCTCTACGAATTCAGAGGCATGAAGTCCGCATTTTATTACTTTTATGCTCTCATGCTCAAAACGCATCATTGCAATTGAAACAAATTCTGTTGCCTCGTCGAAGGAAAATGTTCTGTATTTCCCCGATTTGTAAAACTCAGCAAGCTTCGTTCCTTCAAGTATGACAATGGGATAGATACGCACTGTATCTGGATGAACTGCTATAATTCTGTCAAGAGTTTCAAACTCGTCAGCCATGTCGCTTTTGTAAAGTCCGACCATCATCTGCAAGCCGAGTTCAAAGCCGTATTCACGGATAAGGCGGCTGGCTTTTTCTACATCTGCCGCCGAATGTCCACGCTCGTTGGCTTCAAGAACCTTATCGCTCATGGACTGCGCACCAAGCTCAATTGATGTTACTCCGTAAGTTTTCAACAGCGACAGCACCTCGTTGTTGATACAGTCCGGACGTGTGGATATCCGTATTCCACGGAATTTTCCCACGCCGATAAATGGCTGTACAGCTTCAAGCAGCTCCGTCATATATTCACGGGGAATAGCTGTGAAGCTTCCGCCGAAAAATGCAATTTCACTGTTTTCCGGCGATTTTGCTTCTGCTAAAGCAGACGTGCATATCTGTCGTACCTCATCGCCGGACGGAGCATGCTGTGCTCCGCTGATAGTCCGCTGATTGCAAAAGCTGCACTGATGCGGACATCCGATATGAGGGATAAAAATTGAAATATTACTGTGTTTCATAGCCCATAAGCTCCAGAGCTTCCTTGGCGGCAAGCTGTTCGGCTTCCTTTTTGCTTCTGCCGCTTCCTCTGCCGATCATCTGGGAATTAAGGCATACCTCCACCACAAAACGCTTGTTGTGGTCAGGACCTTCCTCGCCGATGAGAACGTATTCAACCTTTTCCTCCGGATTCTTCTGTACTACTTCCTGAAGAATTGTCTTGAAATCGCTGAATACCGGATGACCTGTATGGTGAACATCCTCCGGTATGAAGCGCAGTATATGCTTTGCAGCAGCTTCCATTCCGCCGTCAAGGTATATTGCTGCTATAACGGCTTCAAATGCATCCGCAAGTATCGACGGACGCTGACGTCCTCCTGTATTTTCCTCGCCCTTGCCGAGAAGAAGAAAATCTCCGAGCGATATCTTCTTTGCAAAGACATGAAGCGATTTTTCACATACGAGTGATGCTCTTATCTTTGTGAGCTGTCCCTCTGCCACATTGAGATTCTTATACAGAAAGTCGGATACCACGATAGAAAGCACGCTGTCGCCGAGAAATTCAAGGCGTTCATTGCTTCCGTTAGGATTCTTTCTTTCGTTTGAGTACGATGAATGAGAAAGTGCCTGATGGATAAGCTGTTTATTCTTAAAGGTATATCCGATTATTTCTTCAAATTTTGCGATATTATCCATTATAATCATTCCTTTCCGGAGGCAGCCGCAACATAGCTTTCTATTTCTCCGGTAACATTTGCTTCAACACACTTCTTTGCCTGTCTTACTGCATTGTAGAAGGCAGTTGCATCAGAGCTTCCATGTGCCTTGATAACAGGTTTCTTTACGCCTAACAAAGCTGAACCTCCGACCTGTTTATAGTCCATCTGACGGCGGAATGCCTTTATCTTTCCGAGAGAAAAAAGTGCTCCGACCTTGCCGATTCCTGAGAATATCCACTTTATCTTATGGCTGAAGAACGAACCAAGTCCCTCATAGAGTTTAAGTGCTATATTTCCCGTAAAACCGTCAGTTACCACTACCTGAACCTCGCCATTGGGAAGATCTCTTGCTTCAATGTTTCCAACGAAATTCAGTCCTGATTCACTGAGCTGCTTATAGGATTCTATTTCAAGCTCTCGGCCTTTTGTTTCCTCAGCACCGATGTTCAGAAGCGCAACTTAGGGATTCTTATATCCGAGCACCTTTTCAGCATATGCGCTTCCCATAACGGCAAACTGCACGAGCATTTCCGGACGGCATTCTGTATTTGCTCCGGCGTCAAGGAGAATAAAGCTGCCCTTGTCTCCGGGAAGTACCGGTGACGGCGCAATTCTCTTGATACCCTTTATACGCTTTACTATAAAAGTTGCTCCCATTACAAGAGCACCTGTACTTCCGGCGCATACGAACGCATCGCCTTTACCCTCGGCAAGAAGCTGAAGTCCGAGTCCGAGAGATGTATTCTTCTTCGACTTGATTATTTCATTCGGCTCGTCGTGTATATCAAATACCTCGTCAGTGTGGGCGATTTCCATGCCATTCAGGCTTATGCCGTTATCTGCGGCACATTTTTTTATAACGCTTTCACTTCCGGTAAGGAGGATTTCAACTCCAAGTCCGGAAACAGCTTCTGCGCATCCCTTTATGACCTCAAGAGGAGCGTTATCTCCTCCGAAAGCGTCAACAATTACTTTCATAGCCCACTCTCTCCATTTCCTTTTTCAGCGATTCAACTGCACGCTGTGCGTATACTCCGTATTTTTCCTTTTTATCCTTTATTCTTACGCCGATATCCGGAAGAATTCCCATATTTGCGCCCATAGGCTGGAACTTTCCGGTATTGTAGGGATCGCTTATATATGCGCTGAGTGCTCCCGTCATTGTGTCGATCGGAAGCTTTATCGGCTCGAGTCCCTTTATTTTTCTTACGGCAGAAATTCCGGCGATAATACCGCTTGCAGCCGATTCCATATATCCCTCAACGCCTGTGATCTGTCCGGCAAACCAGATATCCGGTCTTTCTCTCATGGAGAAATCACTGTTCAGAAGCTGAGGACTGTTGATGAATGTATTTCTGTGCATAACGCCGTACCGCATGAATTCAGCGTTTTCAAGTCCGGGAATCATTGAGAAAACACGCTTCTGCTCGCCGAATTTCAGATTTGTCTGGAATCCCACAAGATTGAAAAGCGTACCCTCACGATTTTCACGGCGAAGCTGAACTACCGCATAGGGACGTCTGCCCGTTCTTGCGTCGGTAATTCCTACCGGTTTCATAGGTCCGAAACGCATTGTATCAACACCTCTGCGGGCAAGCTCCTCGATAGGCATACAACCCTCATAAACGCTGAACGGATGTGTTTCAAAATCCTTCAGCTGAACTCTTTCCGCACCGGTGAGAGCCTCATAAAAAGCCAGATATTCGTCCTTTTCCATAGGGCAGTTGACATAATCTGCCTCGCCCCTGTCGTAGCGTGACGCAAAGAAAACACGATCCTTGTCAAGGCTTTCGTATGTGACGATAGGCGCAGCAGCATCGTAAAAGCTGAGTCCTTCGCCGCAGAGTTCCTTTATTATATCAGCCATTCCGTCCGATGTGAGAGGTCCTGTAGCGATAATGCATTTTCCAGCCGGAAGTTCTGTAACTTCGCCGTATACCACCTCGATAAGCGGATGATTTCTGATTTTTTCCGTTACGCTGTCAGAGAATTTCTCTCTGTCAACAGCAAGCGCACCGCCGGCTTCAACAGAATTTTCCTTTGCGCACGGAACTGTCAGCGAACCGAGCATTTCCATTTCATATTTAAGAAGTCCGGCTGCTGATTCTATTCTTGCCGCTTTAAGCGAATTTGAGCAGACAAGCTCTGCAAATCCGCTGTATTTATGAGCAGGAGAATACTTTTCCGGCTTCATTTCGTAAAGCCTTACGTTTATTCCTGCCTGTGCCAGCTGCCATGCCGCTTCACAGCCTGCCAGTCCGGCACCGATAACATTTACTATTTCAGTCATTTTGAAAGCTCTCTTTCGTAGCCGCAGCCCTCATTTTCGCATAAAAGACGGCCTGATTTTCCGCCCTTATTGAACAGCGTCTTGCCGCACTGAGGACATACTTCCTTTGTAGGCAGATTCCATGTCATGAAATTGCAGTCCGGATAGCCCTCGCATCCGTAGAAGCTTCTGCCCTTCTTTGATTTTTTCAGCAATATCTTTTTGCCGCATCTCGGACAGCTTCCGTCTGCCTCCGTAACGATCTGCTTTGCGTTTTTGCAGTCGGGAAATCCGGGACAGGCAAGGAATTTTCCGAAACGGCTGTACTTGATAACCATGTTTTTTCCGCAGAGCTCGCAGACAACATCTGTGACCTCATCGGGAACCTTTATACGCTTGCCGTCCATTGCTTCTTCAGCATTTCTCAGCGTAACTTCAAATTCATCGTAAAATTCATGCAGAGCGCTTACCCAGTTCTTGTTGCCCTGCTCTACCTCGTCAAGATCACTTTCCATCTGAGCAGTAAATTTAGCGTCAACTATCTTCTTGAAGTGCTCTGTCATGAGCTGAGTGATGGCTTCACCAAGATTTGTCGGTTTGAGAGCCTTTCCTTCATGCTCAACATACTGTCTTGTTGTGATCGTTGTGATAGTCGGAGCATAAGTACTCGGACGGCCTATACCGTTTTCCTCCAAAGCCTTGATAAGAGAAGCTTCTGTATATCTCGGAGGCGGCTGTGTGAAATGCTGATTTCCTGTGATGGATTTGAGCTTTACCTTGTCGTCCTTAGCAAGCTCAGGAAGCATTTTCTTTCCGGATTCCTCCTCGCTCGATGTATCAACATAAAGAGCCATAAATCCGTCGAATTTAACGGAATATCCGGACGCTCTGAAAATACAGCCGTTTGCTTCGATATCAGCGGATACCGTATCAAGAAGCGCATTCGCCATCTGGCTTGCGATAAATCTTTCCCAGATAAGCTTGTAAAGCTTGAACTGATCCGATGTAAGGCTGGATTTTACTCTGTCAGGAGTAAGCTCCGGCGTTGACGGACGTATAGCTTCGTGGGCATCCTGAGCGTTGTTCTTTGATTTGTAATTTCTCGGCTCCGGCGGGAGATACTCCTTGCCGTATACTGTACCGATATATTCAGCGGCAGCTGCCTTTGCTTCGTCCGAAATACGCAGACTGTCAGTTCTCATGTATGTGATAAGACCAACAGCACCTACACCCTGAACGTCAACACCTTCATAAAGTTCCTGAGCAGCTTTCATTGTACGCTTTGCTGTGAAGCTCAGACGTCTTGAAGCATCCTGCTGGAGCGTGGATGTGATGAACGGCGGTGCCGGCTGTTTTTTGGTAACTCTTTTTTTCACGGAGCTTACCGTATAAACAGCATTTTCAAGTCTTGCAAGAACACTGTCAGCCTCTGACTGAGCCGAAAGCTCCGGCTTTTTCCCGTCAACGGTAACGAGTGAAGCATCGAATATCTTTCTGGACGACGGAGCTATGAATTTGGCATCCACTGACCAGTATTCCTTGGGTACGAATTTTCTGATTTCATTTTCCCTGTCAACAACAAGCTTTACCGCAACAGACTGAACTCTGCCGGCGGAAAGTCCTCTCTTGACCTTTTTCCAGAGAAAAGGACTAAGCTCATAACCTACAAGTCTGTCAAGAATACGTCTTGCCTGCTGTGCATTTACAAGATCAACATCTATCTTATGCGGATTGCTCATTCCCTTTTTAACGCCTGATTTGGTGATCTCATTGAACGCAACACGGTTGTTATCGTTCATATCAAGCTTGAGCAGCTGTGCTATATGCCATGAAATAGCCTCTCCCTCACGATCAGGGTCGGTTGCGAGATAGACTTTATCGCATTTGCGGGCACGTTTTTTAAGTTCCTTGATAACGTCTTCCTTGCCCTTCATATCTGTATACTGAGGCTTGAAATCGTTCTCCTTGTCAACGCCCATCTTTGACTTGGGAAGATCCCTTATATGTCCCATGGACGCAATGACTTCATATCCCTGTCCGAGATATTTCTGTATTGTTTTAGCCTTTGCAGGCGACTCTACTATAACCAGATCCGACATTTACATCTATCCCCTTAAAATGTTCTGCACCAGCATTACTGTGCAGAATTTCTATGATAATTCAAAAGATTTTCCCGGAAGCTGACGGACTAATCCGAGAATTTCAAGCTCCGTCATTTCCGTCATGAGCTCAGCCGAATCAATTTCAAGCTGTGCTGCAAGAACTTCTATATGAAGCTTTTCTGCGGCAAGAGCCTGACATATCTGACGCTGTATATCAGTAAGCGGCAAATCTGCGATAACAGCTGGAGCTTCCTCTTTTTCTTCCTGTGTCTGTTTTTCTTCGTTAATATTTACTTCCTTATTCTGCGTCACTTCCGGCTTTTCCGCCTTATTCCTTCTTCTGACGCTTTTTGCTGTTTCCTTTACCATATCTATGGATGAATCTTCATCATCATAACCAGATGATGACATTCTGATATTTCCCATGCCGGAATAACGGTCAGCACGAATCTCAGCATCTATGGTGCCGCCGATACTAAAACAGTCTATGACCTCGCTTGTACCGTAAAGCGGCTGTGCACCGTCACGGAGAAGTGCAATATTTCCGGAAAAAGCGTTCCCGAATATATCTGCCGGCGGAAGTACAAAAACATCTCTGCCGTAATCAGCTGCCATATTAGCAGTAATAAGCGAACCGCTCTTTATAGAGGCTTCAAATACGAGCGAAAGTCTTCCCAGTGCGGCAAGTATCCTGTTTCTTTTCGGAAAATTGGAAAAATGCGGTTCAGTTCCCGGAGGATACTCCGATACAAATACACCGCCGTTTTCAAGAATCTTCTCACGGAATCTCATATTCGGCTTGGGATAATTCACATCAAGACCGCATCCGAGAATGCAGGCAGTAGGACGGCGGCAGTCAGCAGCTGCCATGTGCGCTGCGATATCAGTTCCGACTGCGAATCCGCTGACTATTACAAATCCCTCTGACGCAAGCTGACGGCATATCTTGTATGCGGCGTCTGCGCCATAGGCGGAAGGTGTTCTTGTTCCGACAGCTGTAATGGTTCTTGTACCTGTAAGGCAGGCGATATTTCCCTTATAATGGAGAACTGCCGGCGGATTGAAAATATTTCTCAGCTGCGGAGGATATTCTCTGCTGCTGTAACCAGCAACACCTATTCCCTTGGAGGCGCAGCGTTCAATATAGCTCTGAGCCTGTTCAAGCGATATGCTGTCGATATTACGCTTTTCAGCCTGAGTTACAGAAAGACCGTTTCCGCCTGAAATAAGCGCAGTATAAGTATCCTCAGCGTCGCCGTAGATATTCACGGTATCCCATATTCTGCGGCTTCCTACGCCGAAAACCATAGTAAGCCATACCCAGTATTTTGTATCATCCACAGATATCCCCCCTTATTTTTTAAGCTCCCACATTATAATTCCGGCTGCCATTGCGGCATTGAGTGAATTTATATTTCCGTTCATGGGAATAGTCACACGTCTGCCGCAGCGATGAGATACCTCGGCCGGCAGACCATTCCCCTCATTTCCTATAAATACGGCATGACTTCCTTCAAAGGAGCATTCCGTCAGCGGCAGAGCGTCTGTATCTATCACCGCAGCAGACGTTGAAACGCCGTTTTCCTCAAGGAGCGCAAAGAGCTTCTCCTCGTCGTTTTCGATATATATTTCCGCCCTGAATACTGAGCCCATAGTTGAGCGTATTACCTTAGGGCTGTAAAGATCGCAGCATCCGCAAAGGAATATCCCGTCAACGCCGAGAGCGTCCGCTGTCCTGATTATCATGCCGAGATTTCCCGGATCCTGAAGACAGTGAAGAACAATATACCGTCCATTTTCGCTGAATACCGGAGCTTTTCCGGTCATCATGCGGCAGATTGCGAATATTCCCTGAGTGCTGTCAGTTGAAGCGATTTTCTTTCCAAGTTCATTTGAAATGACAATAATTCTTGTATTTCTCAAATCAGCCTGAAACAGAGTATCTGCATATTTATCGTAAGCCTGTTTTGTGAAGATAAGGTGCGACAGTCCGGAATCCTCACTGACCGCATCCTGAACTATTCTGAGCCCCTCCAACACGAATAAGCCGTACTGAAGTCTTTCCTTTTTCGAGGATGAGAGCTTCTGATACAGCTTGATAACAGGATTATCTTTAGATGTTATAATGTTTTCCAATAGTACGGACACCTCCCGAATATGCGCAGTCCGGCATCTCAGCGATGAGAACCGGATCACACATTACAAGAAAACACGCTCGTTTATGTAAAAAAGAGCGTGTTTTTAGTCGGATTAAAGAGCTGCCTTAGCCTTGTCAGCGATAGCTGTAAAGCCTGCTGCGTCGTTGATAGCGATCTCGGAGAGCATCTTTCTGTTGAGAGTGATGCCAGCCTTCTTGCAGCCGTTCATGAATGTTGAGTAGTTCATGCCGTTGAGCTTAGCAGCTGCGGAGATTCTTGTGATCCAGAGCTGTCTGAACTGTCTCTTCTTCTGCTTTCTTCCGATGTATGCATAGTTGCCGGACTTCATTACAGCCTGTTTAGCCATCTTGAAGTGCTTGCTCTTAGCGCCGAAATAGCCCTTAGCAAGCTTTAAAGTCTTATTTCTTCTCTTACGAGTCATCATTGCACCTTTAATACGTGCCATAGTCTTATACCTCCAAAATTAAAATTACGAAAACTATCAGTACAACTGATACAGATTACATATAGGGAACGAGCTTCTTTACTGTAGGTGCATTTGTTGGATCGCAAACGCCTGCATTACGAGCAATTCTCTTGCGCTTTGTATCCTTCTGGGTAAGTCTGTGTCTCTTGTTTGTGTGCTGATACTTAACCTTACCGTTTCCTGTAATCTTAAAACGCTTCTTAGCGCCTGAGTGAGTTTTAACCTTAACCTTTGCCATTATAAATCCTCCTTACTTACCGGCCTTGGGTGAAACGAACATTACGATGCTGCGTCCTTCCATTTTCGCCGGCTTATCAACAGTGCCGACTGCTGAAACTGCCTCTTTGAAACGATTGAGCAGCTCTTCTCCCAGCTGTGGGTGAGCGATAGCTCTCTTACGGAATCTTACCGAGACTTTAAGCTTATCTCCGCCCTGGAGAAACTTTACAGCCTGATTTACCTTTGTTTCATAGTCATGAGTATCAATTGTAGAGAACATTCTGATTTCTTTGATTGAAACGACCTTCTGATTCTTCTTTGCTTCCTTTTCACGCTTAGCCTGCTCAAAACAGTACTTGCCGTAGTCCATTATGCGGCATACGGGCGGCGTAGCCTGAGGAGCAATCTTTACAAGATCAAGGTCTTTATCAAAGGCGATCTGCTGCGCCTCTTTTGCAGATAAAACTCCAAGCTTCTTTCCGTCATTGTCGATTACGAGAATTTCTTTATCTCTTATCTCTTCATTGATCTGCAGTTCCTGTTTGCTAATAGTCAAGCACCTCCAACTTTGTATATTGAAACAAAAATGAGTGCAGAAATTATCCGCACTCATACAATACTCACTGATTCTCCGCTATCCTGAGATACACGAAGTCACTTCATATTGACCGTTTAAGCTTTGCCTGACGGTGAGAACGCATAGTTCTGCTTTGTTTACTTGTATATTATACACTGTCCGGTATAATTTGTCAAGCGCCGTTTTGCTTTTTGTAGGATTTAACAATTTATCAGTCGAATAGCTTCTTGAATTTATCCCATATAGCAAATTTTATACGATATTTCTTAGGACGATATACAATATCAAGTTCCTTTTCATCGTAATATTCCTTTTCGTTACGGCTTTCAACTTTCTCTGCCGCCGGTATACACAGCGGCGGATACATCACGCACCACCAGTTATGCCCCTTTGCCTCGCCTATCTCAATGCGCAGAGCACGATATTTTCCAGCCGGCATTGTGATATTTCCGTAAACACGCTCATCGAATTCCATATCCGCAAGATACGCCCTCACAGGAGAATCACAGCCCTGTGCTCTGAGAGTATTTTCCGCAATATCTACAATTTCCGGCAATGCTTCAAGTGCAGCTTCTTCCGCAGATTCAAGATCATCAGCTTCACCGAAAAGTTCTCCGCTCCGTTCAAGCAGTGCATCACGCACGCACAATTTAAGCCGCTGATCTTCCTCGCTGTCAGAATCCGCAAGTATGTGCAGACGAAGCACGCTCTCCCTAAGCTGGTCAAGCTTTCTGCCATCCTTTATGAATCCGACAGAATTTGAAATAATTATCGTAAGTATAAATCCGGCTGTCAATATTAATGTATGGAACTTTTTCATTTCTTTCACCTCGCAGATATAATTGGCAGATTTATCAGAATTATACACTTACCGATTACGACAAATTCCGCAGAGGGTATGTAATATAATATGTATATTACTTTTTAAGGAGACCGATATGAAAAAAATAATATTATTCCCGATAATTGCTTTTATGCTCTTTTTTACCGAATTTACAGCTTATGCGCAGGAACTTCAGTATACCGTGATAAACGGAGAAGCTACCATAACCGGATTTTCCGGACAACCGGAAAGCATTGTCATTCCGCCGGAATTAGAAGGTGCTCCTGTCACTGAAATCCGTGACAACGCCTTTTACAAATGCTCCTCCCTGAAAGAAATAACGCTGCCGGAAAGTCTTGAAAAAATGGGGCATCACTGCTTTTTTGAATGCACTTCCCTTGAAAAAATCGCCATTCCTGACAGTACCGCCGAAATCGGAATGGGCTGTTTTGACGGATGTTCTGCCCTTAGCGAAGTAACTCTTTCCGAAAATTTTGCCGTTCTTCCGGAATCATGCTTCCGTGGCTGTTCCTCGCTGAAAAGCATTATACTGCCGCAGAACGTTACCGAAATACAGAAATTCTGTTTTGCCGGATGCGGTTCGCTTTCCGGCATATCCCTCAGCGGAAATCTGAAAAGTATCGGTGATCTTGCCTTCTACGGATGTAATTCAGCCGGTGAGATCTACATTCCCGATTCAGTGGAAAATATCGGGATACATTCGCTCGGATACAACGAATACGGGAAAATATCCGGCTTTTCTGTCACAGGAAGTCCAGATTCCGCCGCTGAAAAATATGCAGCAGAAAATGAGTTTCCTTTCTCCGCAGATCCCGAAACTGCCGCCGCATTTGCTCCGCAAAACAGCCGGAATGCTCCTGTAAAGCTTCCGGAAATATTCCTGTTCGCCGGACTTTTCTTCCTCATAATGGCTCTTATCTCCTCATTCAGGAACAGCAGAAAATGATAAATTCCGCATCAACTTTTCAAATGTTGCGAAATTATGAAATCAATAAGGATTTTTTGTTACAAACTATTGATTTTTCCGGAAATGTGTGATATTATAGTACATGGAAAAATAGGCTTCTGTCCGCTTCTTCCGGACAGAAAAAAATAGGAGTGAATATTTTGAAGAAAAACAACAAAAAAGCGATCTTCTCAACTGCGCTTGCAGCCGCTGTTTTGTTGACAGGTACTTCCTTTTCCCCGTTAGCACCGGAGAAAAATACTGTATCTGCTGAAACAGACGTGCTCAAGTTCGAGTTTGAGGACGGCTCTACTTCGGGCGGAAAAATCCACACCGAAGGCTGGAAGGGCAACACTCAGGAGGACGGCAGCGGCGATGAAATGGATCTCACCGGATTTTCAGGCACCGGCTTCTCCTATCTCGATCAGAAGGGTACAACAGTCAGCGTTGAAGTAGATGTTCCCGAGGCAGGACTCTACGAAATGAACGTCTGCTACTGCGAGCCCTACGACACAAACAAAAAAGTACAGTATCTTCAGGTAAACGGCGTAAATCAGGGTGAGCTGAGCTTCGTTTATAACCTTGAATTCGAAGAAACATCCGGCGGCGTTGTAAACCTCAAAAAAGGCAAAAACACCATCGAACTCAAAGCCTACTGGGGCTACACTTTCTTCGATTACCTTACACTTACTCCCGCAGACGAGAGCCTGACTAACCTTACACCGACAAGAACTCTCTCAAATCCGAATGCTTCTGACTCCGCAAAGAGACTTTACAGCTACCTCTGCGATCAGTACGGAAAGCATATTATTGCCGGACAGCAGGAATACTGCGGAGAACACAATTACAATCTCTGGGCTGATCCCGATACATTCATCAAGGACAACGAAGCAGAGTTTGAATACATCATGGAACAGACCGGAAAACAGCCGGCTATCCGTGGTATCGATCTCCTTGCATATCGTTCAAACACCGACTGGATGGATCACGCTCCTGAACGTGCTATCGAATGGGTAAACGAATACAAGGGTATCGCTACTCTTACATGGCACTGGAACGTTCCCTCCGTTGAGGGCGGCGAAGAAGTTGCATTCTATGTGGAATCTACGGGAAATACGCCTTTCACTACATTCAGTATCACAAAGGCTCTTGAAGAAGGCACATGGGAAAACAAACAGCTTCTTGCTGATATCGACGCAATCGCTGCTGAGCTTACAAAGCTCAAAGAAGCTGATGTTCCCGTTCTGTGGAGACCTCTCCACGAAGCTGAGGGCGCATGGTTCTGGTGGGGTGCAGAAGGTCCTGAAGCATGCAAGCAGCTCTACAGACTTCTCTACGACAAGCTCACAAACGAATACGGTCTTGACAACCTTATATGGGTGTGGACAGGATATACTTTCCCCACTTCTGCCGCATGGTATCCCGGCGATGACGTTGTTGACATGGTGGGCTATGACAAGTACAACGCTGTTGACGGTATGCCTAATCTCAGCTCCATAGCTTCTACTTTCTACAGTCTCGTTCAGAGTACTGACGGTCAGAAAATGGTTGCAATGACTGAAAACGACTCCATCCCCTCACTTGAAAATCTTATTAACGACAAGGCTGGATGGCTCTACTTCTGCCCGTGGTATATGAATTACCTCACAAGCGAGCAGAATAATCCCGTTGAAAATCTTGTGGAAATCTACAACAGCGAATACTGCATTACTCTCGATGAACTGCCGGATCTTAAATCATATCCTATTTCCGGCGGCAGCGAAGTTGATCCGCCTGAGATCCCCGATACAAAGAAAACTCTTGCCGGCGACGCTAACTGTGACGGCAAGGTTCAGCTCAACGACGCTGTTCTCGTTATGCAGGCTATCGGAAATCCCGATCTTTACGGAAAATCCGGAAGCGATAAAAACAAGATCTCTGAACAGGGAGAAATCAACAGCGACGTTGCCGGAAATAGTGACGGCATAACTAACCTTGACGCACTGGAGATTCAGAAATATCTCCTCGGTCTCGTTAAGGAACTTGAATAAGTACCATATATTCTCAGCTGCGGATATCGGTCCGGACTCAAAATAAATGCTTTAATCACCGATTTACTGCGATCTTGCGGCAGAGCATATAATATATTTATGGGAGGAATTAAACATGAAGATTTCAAAAAGGCTTATTGCGTCCGTACTCTGCGGCGCAATAACGATCTCACAGGCGGCACTTCCTATGCCGGCTGTAAAAGGCGCAGAGGAGCTTGAAGATTCTCTCGCCAACGACTCAGGGCTTGACATTGACTACGCCCGTGCACTCCAGTATTCAATCTATTTCTACGACGCTAATATGTGCGGTACTGAGGTAGATGAAAACAACCGCTACAAGTGGAGAGGCGACTGTCATACATATGACGCAACAGTCAAGCTTACTGCTGGTATTGACGAAAAATACGTTGGTACTAACCTTTCACAGAGCTTTATCGACGAGTACAAGGATATCCTCGATCCCGACGGCGACGGCTGCGTTGACGTTGCGGGCGGATTCCATGACGCCGGCGACCACGTTGAATTCGGTATGCCTGAAAACTACTCCGCAGCTGCTCTTGGCTGGGGTTATTATGAATTCCGTGACTCTTATGTAAAAACCGGTCAGGATGACCACATCGAGACAATTCTCCGCTACTTCAACGACTACCTTATGAAGTGTACTTTCCGTGACGACAGCGGAAAAGTTATCGCTCACTGCTATCAGGTAGGCGACGGTGATATCGACCACGATTACTGGAACTCACCCGAAATTGACCAGATGGGCAGACCTGCTTTCTTCCTTACAGAAGAAAAGCCTCAGATCGACTATACAACTTCTGCGGCTGCTTCTCTCGCACTCAATTACCTTAACTTCAAGGATACAGATCCCGAATACGCTGAAAAGTGTCTTGATTACGCAAAGGCTCTCTGGGATTTCAGCACAGCAGCTCTCGACAAAGCCGGAATCAAGTCAATGGCAGATGACGTTGAAGCTGTTCTCAGTGATAACGCTGACGGTCCTAAGGGTTACTACCGTTCTGAAAAATGGGTTGACGACTTCTGCTGGGCAGCCGGCTGGCTCTTCCTCTCTACAGAAGACAAATCTTACCTTGAAGCCGGTGCTCCTTTCTATGACTACTACGCTCCCAGCGGCTGGTGCTTCTGCTGGAACGACGTATGGAGCGGCGCTGCCTGCGTATGGGCACGAATCAATCAGGAATTCCCTGAAGTTGACCTTATCAATATGCTGAGAACTGCTCAGGGCAAGAATCAGTATGTTTTCGAGAACATCTGGGAACAGGTTCAGAAATGTCTCCCTACATGGCAGGCTCTTGAAACTCCTCAGGGTTATGCTTTCCTTAACCAGTGGGGTTCAGCTCGTTACAATACAGCTATGCAGCTTATAGGTCTTGTTTACGATAAGTACACAAACAACGGACAGCCCGGCGAATTCTCCAAGTGGGCTCAGAAGCAGATGCACTACCTCATGGGCGACAACGACCTCACTTTCGAAGAAGCAGCTGCAACAGGCGGTCCTACACACGGAAGCAGAAGCCTTATCGTCGGATACAACGAGAATTCCGCTAAATATCCTCACCACAGAGCAGCTTCAGGTCTTACAAAGTGTGAAGATCCCTACGAGCACAGATACGTTCTTTACGGTGCTCTCGCCGGAGGTCCCGGCTCATCAGACGAGCACAACGATATGACTTCTGACTGGATCGACAACGAAGTTACTATCGACTACAACGCAGCATTCGTTGGTGCCTGCGCTGGTCTCTACGAATTCTTCGGCACAGAAGATATGCAGCCTACAAAGAACTTCCCGCCTGATCCTAAGTTCACTCAGAGCGAAGGCGGCGGAAACGGTTACTGGGTAAATGCCTGCGGTATCGACGATCTTAATGCTAACGGCGCTGGCGTTACAAAGGTTTCATTCATGGTAATGACAGACGCTACAAAGATTCTCGACACAACAACTGTACGTTACTTCTACAGCGGCAAGGGAATGTCCAATCCTATGGGCGTAACTGTTTCAAAGCTTTACGATCAGTCCTCTGCTGAGGCTGAAACTAAGGGTGCGGTAATCAGCGGTCCTCACAAGTATGACAAGGTTGCTGATACTTACTACTTCGATTTTACATGGGATGACTACAACATCGCAAACTCAGGTAAAAAATACCAGTTCACAATCGGTCTTTACTACGGCGATACATGGGATCCTTCTGATGACTGGAGCTATAACGGACTTGAAATTTTCCCCGTAGATGATGCTTTCCACGCTACAGGAAACGAAGTCAAGCTCAGCAATATCTGCGTTTACTCAGGTGATGAATTCCTCGGAGGTGTTGAACCTGACGGAAGCGTTCCTGAGACTGCAGAACCTGAGCCGGATACAGAACCCACTACAAAGCCTGATCCCCAGCCTGAAGCAGATTACGGCGACGCTAACTGCGACGGAAGCATTTCACTTTCTGATGCTGTTCTCGTAATGCAGTATCTCGGAAATCCCGATGCATACGGTGTTGGCGGTTCAGACAAGAACGCTATCACAGAACAGGGAATGATCAATTCTGACTGCTATAATACAGGCGATGGCGTTACAAACAACGATGCGCTTTCAATTCAGAAATATATGCTCAAGCTTATCAGCGCACTTCCCGAAAAATAAAAAATACAGAAATGCTCCGGAAACGGGGCATTTCTTTTTGACTTAAGGCAATACCATACAAAGCCGTAAGTTATGCTTTGTACGGTATTGCCTTAACTTACCTGTTGTCTTTGTGTCGGCTATATGTTATAATTTCTGTAGAAAAGGAGTTGAACTTTTACCTATGAAAGACAACTGTAAAAACAAAAAGAATTTTCTGATTTTTTTCACAACAGGAATTATTCTGGCAGTACTATACTGTCTGTTTGTGATTCCCGCAACAAATAAGCCGGATGCGCACAAAGTACAGCCCGATTTCTCTCCGGAGCATCTCACGCCCGTTCTTTCATGGATACTTCCGGCTATGCTGATTATCGCAGTCTGCATGATTCTTTCAAAAGGAGCCGGCAGACGTGCCGGAAAAATGATGGCATTCGGAAAAAGCAGTGCAAAGGTCTATGTTAAGGCTCAGACCGGCAAGACATTCGGGGATGTCGCCGGTCAGGATGAAGCAAAAGAGGCACTTGAGGAAATCGTTGATTTCCTTCATGATCCGGAAAAATACGCCGTTATCGGAGCTTCTCTGCCAAAAGGCGCACTCCTTGTGGGACCTCCGGGAACAGGAAAAACTCTCCTTGCACAGGCTGTCGCCGGCGAGGCTGATGTACCATTTTTCTCGATTTCCGGCTCTGAATTCGTGGAAATGTTCGTGGGAGTGGGTGCAGCCAAGGTGCGTGATCTTTTCAGGCAAGCCAGTGAAAAAGCTCCTTGTATCGTGTTTATCGACGAAATCGACGCTATCGGCAAAAAGCGTGAAGGTCATACCGGAAGCAGCGACGAGCGTGAACAGACGCTTAATCAGCTTCTTACCGAAATGGACGGATTCGACGGCAAAAAAGGCGTTGTGATACTTGCTGCAACGAATCGTCCGGAATCGCTTGATCCGGCGCTTCTTCGTCCCGGACGCTTCGACAGACGCATTCCTGCAGAGCTTCCTGATATGGCTGGAAGAAAAGCTATCCTCGCTGTTCATGCAAAAAAAGTGAAAACTGAACCTGATATCGACTTTGACGCTGTGGCAAGAGCAACCGCCGGAGCTTCCGGTGCAGAGCTTGCAAATATCGTCAACGAAGCTGCCCTTCGTGCTGTGCGCAGCGGAAGAAATACCGTAACTCAGGCTGATCTTGAAGAAAGCGTTGAAGTGGTAATCGCCGGATATCAGCGAAAAAATGCCGTTATCTCTCCGACAGAAAGAAAAATTATCGCCTGCCATGAAATAGGTCATGCGCTGGTTGCCGCAATACAAAAGGATTCCGCACCGGTACATAAAATAACGATCATCCCCCGTACTTCCGGAGCACTGGGATATACAATGCAGATCGACGAGGGTGAAAAATTCCTCATGACAAAGGAAGAAGCTCTTGCAAGAATAACTGTCCTGACCGGTGGCAGAGCCGCTGAGGAGCTTGTTTTCGGAACGTGCACAAGCGGTGCTTCAAACGATATCGAAAAGGCTACGCAGATAGCACGGGCAATGGTAACAAGATTCGGTATGAGCGAAAAATTCGGCATGACTGCTCTTGAAATCACGAATGACCGCTATCTTGGCGGAAATTCATCGTTGATATGCTCTCCGGATACCGCCTACGAAATAGACATTGAAACAAGAAATATAATCAACCAATGCTATGAAAATGCCGCTGATATCCTCAGACAGAATATGGATAAGCTCCGCAGACTGACCGACTACCTCCTTGAAAAGGAAACCTTGTCAGGTATTGAGTTCATGTCAATAATTGCGGAAAAATAGTATTTCTCTTGTAATCCTCCTTAATATATGTTATTATGTATATATATTTGTTTTTTAAGGAGTTTTATATGAAAATTTCAGATGGCTACTGGCTGAACAGGAACGGATATAATGTCAGCTATGCAGTACAGATAGCCGGAATTGAAACCGATGAAAATTCTGTCACTGTTTATGCCACTCATCAGTGGATCGCAAACAGAGGAATGACTTTAGGCGGTCCCCTCTTTACTGTACGGTTTACATCAGTTCTCGAAAACAGCATAAAAGTCACTATTGAACATTTTTCCGGTTTTGCACAAAAAAAGCCGGACTTTCCCCTCTATGAAAATCCGGCTTTCAGACCGGTGATACGCAGAACCTCTGACGGCGGATGCGAGCTTATTTCCGGCAGAACTTCCGTAAAAATCGGCACAACAGGCGATAAATGGGATATCACCTACAGATATGACGGCAAGCTTCTTACAAAATCAGGACAGCGTACACTCTCTGTAATTGAGGAATCTCCTCTCAGCGCAGAATTAAGAAGAACCTCAGAAAAAGCGCTCCCCTTCTTCTCTCAGTCCGACAACGGCGGAAATACTTATATCCGTGATATGCTCGGAATTTCCGTCGGCGAACACATCTACGGCTTCGGCGAAAAATTCACACCTTTCGTCAAGAACGGTCAGACTGTTGATATCTGGAACAGCGACGGCGGAACTTGCTCAGATCAGAGCTACAAATCAATTCCGTTCTTTGTTTCTTCACGCAATTACGGCGTTTTCGTAAATCATACCGAAAAAGTTTCATTCGAGGTCGGCAGTGAGGATGTCTCAAAAACGGCTTTTTCCGTACAGGGACAACGCCTTGAATACTTCATATTCGGCGGAAATTCAATCGGCGACGTGATTCAGACATACACAACACTTACCGGAAAACCGGCACTTCCGCCGGCATATTCATTCGGATTGTGGCTTTCAACATCTTTTACCACAAGCTACGACGAAAATACTATCATGTCCTTTATCGAAGAAATGGAACGGCGTGAAATTCCGCTTGATGTATTCCACCTTGACTGCTTCTGGATGAAGGAATTCCAGTGGTGCGGCTTTGAATGGGATAAAAATATGTTCCCTGATCCCGCCGGACTTATCGCAAAAATCAAGGCAAAGGGAATTAAACTCTGCCTTTGGGTAAATCCCTATATCGGACAGCGTGCCGCTGTATTCCGTGAGCTTGCGGAAAAGGGATACTTCCTCAGAAATCGTGACGGTTCAGTTTTTCAGACCGACCTCTGGCAGCCGGGACTTGCTATAATCGACTTTACAAATCCCGATGCAAAACAATGGTATGCCGGAAAAATCCGTGAGCTTGCAGAAATGGGCATCGACGCTATAAAAACAGATTTCGGCGAGAGAATCCCTACCGATGTTGTTTATCACAACGGTGCTGACCCCTTTAAAATGCACAATTACTACTCATATCTCTACAACAAGACCGTTTTCGACGCTCTCAGCGAAGTCAACGGCAGTGAAAATTCCTGTCTTTTTGCACGTTCAGCAACAGCCGGATGTCAGCAGTTTCCCGTACACTGGGGCGGCGACTGTTTCTCTACCTACGAATCTATGTGGGAAACGCTCAGAGGCGGACTTTCCCTCTGTATGTCGGGATTCGGCTTCTTCTCCCACGATATTTCCGGTTTTGAAGCAACTGCCACTCCCGATCTCTACAAGCGCTGGACGGCTTTCGGACTCCTTTCCACGCATTCACGCTATCATGGAAATCATTCATACCGTGTACCGTGGAACTTTGATGAGGAAAGCTGTGATGTCGCACGTCATTTCGTAAATCTCAAAGGCAGACTTATGCCGTATCTCTACGCACAGGCTGTACATACACACAAAACTGGAATTCCCATGATGCGGTCAATGGCTGTCGATTTCGGCTATGACCGGAGCTGTCTTGCTCTTGATACGCAGTATATGCTCGGAGATTCACTGCTTGCTGCTCCTGTTTTCAGCGAGGACGGAATATGCACCTTTTATCTGCCGGACTGCGGTATCTGGACAGATATCCAGACAGGTGAAACTCTCAGCGGCGGCAGCTGGTATACAAAAAAATACGATTATTTCGGACTTCCGCTTTATGCAAAGCCTTGTTCGATCATAGCGTATGGAGATTTCCGCAATACTGCCGATTACGATTACGCAAACGGAATGAAGCTCGTTATCTATGGAATTGAAAACGATCAGACCGCTTTCTGTCGGATATACGACAGAAACGGCATACAAGCAGCAGAGGTTTCGGCTGAAAGAAAAAACAACAGACTTATCGTGACCGTTACCGGAACGGACAAACCATTCACAGTTGAAAGTCCGCAGGAACTTGAAATTTCAATCATCACAGGAAGGGAAAAAATAAATGGATAATAATAATCAAGGAACTGTAAAACGTGTACTCATCTCAGAAGATGAACTCAGAAAAGCAATTGAAACTGCCGGAAAACAGATCACACAGGAATATGCCGGCAAGCCCGTACTGCTTGTAAGTATACTGAAAGGCGCTTTTATTTTCCTCGGCGATCTCTGCCGCTGCATTGATCTCCCCTGCCGACTTGATTTCATGGAAGCCAAAAGCTACTCAGGCAGCACAACGGAGTCATGCGGTCAGGTAACAATCACCATGGATCTCAAGCACGACATCAGCAAGTATCATGTTATCATTGTTGAGGATATCATTGATACAGGAAGAACACTCAGCGAAGTTATAAAAATTCTCAAGGGAAGAAATCCGCTTTCTCTCAGAATCGTTACACTTCTTGACAAGCCGGCAAGACGTGTCGTAAAACTTGACGCTGATGTTTCACTGTTCACTATTCCGGATTATTTCGTTGTAGGCTACAGTCTCGACTATAACGGCTATCACAGAAATCTGCCGTATATCGCAGAATTTGAGGCATAATATCACTGATAATACTAAAAAAAATACCGCACTTGACTGTGCGGTATTTCTGTTTCTGAATATGAAAACAGGAGTCCTTTCGGGCTCCTGTTTCCATGTACCATTATATTTTTAGGGGAACCTGAATCAATTATGACTCAGGGAGTGCTGATATGAGTTTGAGCAGATATCTCTGGATTGCAAGTGCGTCCATATTTGTAAGGCCGTCTCCCTTAGCATATACGTCGCTGTTTGCTTCACCTTCTGCTGTAAGATGTACTGATTCCGTACCGTTTACACCGTAGGAGTCGGGATTTCCGAGTGCCTGCATGATAAGTACAGCGTCAGAAAGTGCAACCTTACCGTCACAGTTTGCGTCACCAGCCACACCGCCTGTTACAGGGCCGGGTGTAGTTGTAGTAGTTGTTGTAGTTGTCTTGGATGTAGTAGTTGTTGTTGAAGTTGTAGTAACTGTTGTCTCTGCAGGAGGAGTGATTTCGGGTTCGCCAGCGGAAAGCTTCATGTTGTCCATGCATCCGCCGTCTGTTTCGAATGATGCAGCGAGTGAATCATAGAGTGCCTGACCTGTAGCTTCTGTAAGGCTATAATTGCCGGAGGGAACATAAGATACAGATGCATTTGTATCAAAGTTTGCATACTTGCATGATGAGCTTACTGTCTTGCTCTTGTCTGTTACGACTGTAGCTGCCTGCTCTGCACCCTTCTTGAGGCTGATGTATGCGTCGTTGTAGCTCTTTACAACACCGCCTGACTTTACAGTAACAGGATCTTTACACTCATTTACGAATGCGTTGTATTCTGAGAAGATAAATGCGTTTGCTCTGGGGTTCTGGCAGTAGCTTGTCTGACCGTCGAATACGTTGTTGTACATATGGATGTCAGCCTGACGTGCAAGAGGTCCTCTTGATTCGCAGTTCTTCCAGTAGTTGTGGTGATATGTGATGTGGTACTGATAGTTTGTATCTGATGCACCTACGAGGTTTGTCTTGTGGTAGCCCTCATAGTAGCAGTAGCTGTTTGTGAAGTACTGTCCACGCTTGAAGTCGCAAGCGCCGTCACCCTCTGCCTTGTCGGACTCAGCAGGGTTTGAAACGTGAGGAACATAGAATTCGCAGTTGTGAATCCAGCATCTTTCAACGGGAGCTGTAAGGTCTGAACCTGTCTGAACACCTTCCATACCGATACAGTCCTCGGGAACGTTTCTGAATGCAATATTTCTTACTTCAAAGCTCTTTCCAAGCTCAGGAGCAGCTGATTCGCACATGAAGTGGAAGCCCCAGCCATTTACTGTAGCGTCGTTGCCGACACCTTCGATTGTGAGATCCTTAGCGGACTTCATTCTTGCCATGAAGCCGTTGTCGCCAGCTGTACCGCCGTTGCCTGTAGAGTCGTATTCTGTAAGTCCCTTAGGAGCTGTAACATCTCCTACGATTCTGATTACGAGAGGAGTTCCGTCCTCAGCGATCTTCTTGAGAATACCGCTGTTTGTGTTAGCTGTACCGCCGTTAGCTGCCTTTCCGCCGCCGACGTCCTGACCAACAGAGTTAAGGATATTTCCGATACCGGTAACTGATGTACCGTCCTTTGATGTGAGGGTTACTGTGTCCTTGTTATCGTCTGTGATATAGAGAACCTTTGCATTTGCCTTGAGTGTACCGCCGTCTGTGTAAGCGCCTACACCTTCGTTGTAGTTGAAGTGAGCATAGCCTGATCTGTCCTGTGCGCCTACAACGATACCGGGCTGAGTCACTGTTCCCTTTGAAGTTTCAAGAGTGATTGCGTATGTGCCGGGTTTAAGTCCGAGGAGATCAACACGGAGACCGTCCTTTGTATCTCTTACAAGATATTCAAGATCCTCACCGGTGAGAGAGCCGGTTGCTGCACCGCTGTATGATACACCGCTTACTTCAGCGTCGCTGAGTCCGGAGCATACGAGATATGCCATTTCGTTCCAGCCGCCAGCGTAATTTACCTTGATGTCGCCAGGTGTTACAGCGGGAGGAGTAGTTACAGGATTTGAAGGAGTCTTTGCTGTTGTTGTTGTTACTGAAGGATTGGAAGGTGTCTTTGTTGTAGTTGTTACAACAGGAGCTGCACTGCTTCCGCCGAATACCATGTAGAACAGATTTACAGAATCTGCCTTTGTGATAGTATGTGCTCCTGCACCAAGATCAACAGTGATAATACCGTCGCCTGATGCTGCATATTTTGTGCCGTCCACCTTAATTGTTGCAGTGGGCTCAGCGAATACAAGAGTAAGCTTTCCTGATGAGCCAGCATTGAAGCTGATGGATGTGGCTGTTTCGATCTTCAGGCACTGAGTAAGGGTATTTCCAGCATAAGTTACAGTGCCCTTTGAAGTAGAGAGGTTACCTGAAATCGTATAGAAACTGCTTGAAGTTCCGTTAGCAGTGAAGTTGTGTACCTGACCGCCCTCAGAAGGCTGTACGGGCTGTGAAGGCTGCGAGGGAGCTGCTGTTGTAGTTGTAACTACAGAAGATGAAGGTGCCTTTGTTGTTACAGTTGTAACTACGGGAGGCTGTGCAGAATCCTCCTTGAAGCCGCTTCCGATAGCTGTGATCTTATCATCGTATGACTTGAGTGCAGATTTGAGTGCAGAATTTACAGCATAATCTGCATCGTCAACAGAATTGTCAAACTGCCACTTGAAGTCGCCGCCGTCTACACGTCCAGCCTTAGCCATTACAACAGCGGGAACATCTGCTGCTGCGTCAACCTTGTAGCTGTAGAAGCCGCTTGCTGTATCGAAGTTATTGTATGATGCGCCGCCCTTAGCTGCCTTTACAGATGAAGGAACGCTTTCGTCTCTTGACTTAGCATCGTAGAAATCGAACTGTGTGCTGTTCTGTGAATAGGGAACATATACACCGCCCTCGAAGACATTGCCGTATGCCTTTATCATACCGCCTACTTCACCGCTGAATGTTCCTTCGCCGGCAGCGTCTGTACCCTGTCCGGAGATCATCATAGGATTCTTGCAGTTGCGGAAGTAGTTATTTTCAGCAAAGATATCAGAATCAGTTGTAGAACCGATACCATACTTTGAATTTCCGTCGTAGTAGTTATTGTAAACGTGAACTGTTGCTACTCTTACACGAGGATGACGTGAGTCAGAGTGGTCGAACCAGTTGTGGTGATATGTGATATAGTTTGATGTATCGCTTGAGTTAGCACCCTGAAGATTACACTTTCCGTTATCAACGAAGTGGTTGTAGGAATGTGTGATGTGGTGTGATTTCTTTGTATCGAGAGCGCCGTCGCCCTTAGCCTGATCGGCATCAGAACCAGCGTCGCCGTAGAAGAAGTCACAGTTATGAACCCAGCAGTATGAGTTGTTCTGCTGAAGTCCGCAGTTATCGCCCTCAGAGCTGTTGCAGTTCATGAAACCGATGTTTCTTACTTCAACATCAACAGCATTCTTTAATACAAGACCGAAGCCGTTGAAAGTAGCGTCGTTGCCGATACCCTCGATTGTCATACCAGCTGTTGCTGTATCAATTACGAGGTCGCCCTTTGTAAGAACGGAAGGATCAGTGATGTTTCCGATAAATCTGATAGCGATCGGACGTGTTTCCTTGCCCTTCTTGTAAGCTGTGATAATGTTCTGAACACCTGTGCAGTCTACTTCGCCCTTGCCCTCAGCGTTAAGCTTTACTGTAACGGAATCCTTATTCTCGTTTGTTACATATACAACGATTGCGTTATCTTTGAGAGTACCGTCTGCCTTGTAAGCTCCGGGAGAGTGATTTCCTTCAAAAGCGTAACCGCTTCTGTCGTGAGCCTCTGCTGATGCAGTTGTTTCAGCAGCCTTTGAGGAATCTTCCTTGCCGCCAACAATCGGAACAACCTTCATTGTGTGGCTGCCAGCCTTGAGACCAACAGCATCTGCTCTCATGTAGCCTGAGTACTGTCTGATAAGCATTGAGTCGATCTGAACACCGTCAACGTAAACGTTATATCCGGATGCTCCTGAAACTGATGACCATGTAGCGTACATTCCTTCGCTGTAGCCTGTTGTCTGGATGAACTTTACTGTGCTTTCAGCAGCAACAGCTGTGAATGTATTGTTTTCCTTGATAATAAAATTTGTGCCTCCGAATGTTCCGGCAACAGCTGTGATACTCATGACAGCTGCAGCTGCAGCAGAAGCAATTCTTTTTTTCATGTTTAAGTTTCGCATGACAATTCCCTCCAAAAAATTTAAAATAAGGTTTAGGTTAATATAATGTGTACACGTTTGTCCTTCAGGACTTTTCTTCTTTCGTTTCATTCATTGTCTATATTATAGCGGAAAAATACCGGCTTTTCAATGATATATAATACTTAGTAACTGATATATTGTGCTTTTTATATATTGCGATGTACACGATTAATCATTTCCGTAAAAGGCATAAAAAAAGGTATCCGCCGTAACGGATACCTTTCATTGACCGGAAATTGCGGTCTTTTATACTTATTATATAGTGTTATCTCTCGTATTTTGGCTCGCATGTGAGATTTATTCCAAGACGTTTAAATATTCTTTCGTCAACCTGTGAGAGAATTACAGTGGAATGTACCTCGCAGCCACGCAGCTTTGAAATCTGCTCCATAGCTTTCTTTGCGTTTTCATCTGTAGTTGCACAGATAGAAAGAGCAAGAAGCGTTTCGTCAGTATGTATTCTCGGATTGTTATTGCCGAGATGCTGAACTTTAAGATTCATGATAGGCTCGATAACGTGAGGTGACATCAGGAGAACTTCATCGGAAATTCCGCCGAAATATTTCAGTGCATTGAGCAGAAGCGCTGATACAGCACCTAAAAGATCAGATGTGCGTCCGGTGAGGATAGTTCCGTCAGGAAGTTCCATTGCAGCAGCCGGAGCGTCAGTCTGAGCTTCTTTTGCAAGAGCAGCTGCAACAACTTTTCTGTCGTCAACCGTAACACCAGCCTGCTTCATGAAAAGCTCCTGCTTCATTGTCTCCTCCTCAGAGATAAGACCTTTTTTATAATCGCACTTCGAAACGTAATAGCGTCGGATTATTTCAGCCTTTGCCGCTTCGCATACAGCTTCGTCATCGACAATACAGTTTCCAGCC
This sequence comes from Ruminococcus sp., assembly GCA_017513795.1. Lineage (GTDB taxonomy): Bacteria > Bacillota > Clostridia > Oscillospirales > Ruminococcaceae > Ruminococcus. The sequence goes on along the minus strand of JAFXEJ010000070.1, from coordinate 5,632 downwards.
ATATTTACGCCCATATCCGTCGGGGATTTATACGGAGATTCACCGAGGATCTTCTCAAACATCGCATTGAGTACGGGGAAAATCTCTACATCACGGTTGTAATTTACGGTGGTTTCGCCGTAAGCTTCAAGGTGGAACGGATCTATCATATTGACGTCATTCAGATCGGAAGTTGCCGATTCATAGGCGATATTTACAGGATGGCGCAGAGGGAGATTCCATATCGGGAATGTCTCGAATTTAGCATATCCGGCATTCTGACCTCTCTTGTGATCATGATATAGCTGAGAAAGACATGTAGCCATTTTTCCGCTGCCGGGACCGGGTGCTGTAATCACAACCAGTCTGCGTGAGGTTTCGATATAGTCGTTTTTGCCGTAGCCCTCGTCGCTGATGATAAGTTTGAGGTTTGAGGGATATCCCTTTATATTATAATGATGATATACCTTGACGCCAAGAGCTTCAAGTCTGTTCTGGAATGCAACAGCCTGCGGCTGTCCTTCATACTGAGTGAGAACTACACTGCTTACATAAAGTCCGATCTTCGTGAATAGATTGTAGAGTCTGATAACATCAACGTCGTATGTAATTCCAAGGTCGCCCCTCACCTTGTTCTTTTCGATATCTCCGGCATTGATGACAATTACAATCTCCGCCTCATCCTTGAGCTGAAGAAGCATCTGAAGCTTACTGTCAGGTTTAAAACCGGGAAGAACTCTTGACGCATGAAAATCATCAAAAAGCTTTCCGCCGAATTCAAGATAAAGCTTGTCTCCGAACTGTTCAATACGCTTTCTGATATGCTCAGACTGCATTTTCAGATATTTGTCATTATCGAACCCTGTTTTCATATAAACTTCCTCCTTATTTGATTTCACTTTCACTATCTTATTTATTATATACCAATCCGACAAAAAATGCAAGCTTTTTAATTTTTATTTCCAATTAATATTTATTTAACTATTGAAAAGCATTGCAATTATATAAATAAAATGGTATAATGAAAATGTATGATTATATTATTGCTCAATTATCGGCTTTTAACAGCTTTTTTCGCAATAAGAAAGGAAATAGAATATGTGCAGAAAAATAATGGCAGTTCTGACCGTGTCCGCAATGGCGGCGTCTATGGCTGGCTGCTCAGGTAAAAAATCTTCGTCTACATCTTCATCATCTTCTGAATCATCTACAACATCTTCCTCAGAAGCTGATCCGGAAGAAGATACAACAGAGATCAAAGTTCCTGTAACTACAGTTCCGGCAACCGAGGCTTCTACAGTTCCTCCCACAGAACACATCAGCCCGAGAGAAACTCTTACGGCTTCATGCGGTACTCAGGTTACTGTTAATAAAACTATACCCTACACCGAGGGAAGCAATACTGTTAAAATCCCGCTTGCTGACCTCATTCAGGAGGGAGATAAAATAAGCTCCTTCACTTTCGTTATATACTCCGCTGACGGCAGCAATATCGGCGAATTCAAGGGCGGATTCGGAATTTCAGTAACAAAGGACTGCCCAGCCGCTACAGACGAGGGCTGGTATCAGTCTCAGGATATTGCGGCTCCTACTCAGGGAACTTACGGCGAAATCACATGGAATGTTCCCGCTGATATACAGAATTACATTACTTCCGGCGGAGAACTTCTTTTCGGCTACTGGTGGGGAAATTCCTCCAGCATCCGCATTGAAAACGTCATCTGCACATACACAAGATCGGCAGATATCCCCGTTGACGGCACTGTTACCGAAAACTCCGGCAAAAGCGTTTCATTCAGCGCTGAAGACAATACAATAAGAATCCCAACTGCCGGATTCCTTCCGGAAAATGCCGTTCCGGAAGCTGTTACATATAATATAAGTTCGTCCGGTTCTCTCGGAAAATTCACCGGCGGCTTCGGCTATGATTCGTCTGCCGGATATTATCAGTCACCGGATACAGCTGTTTTCACTGACAGCTCATCACTTTCGCTCACATGGTTCGTTCCGGCACAGGCAAAGGCTTTAGCAGCAAAGGACGGCGAAATCGTCCTCGGCTACTGGTGGAGCGAACAGCCTTCAATTACTCTTGATTCCATTACGGTCAAGTACAGTCTCGGCAATGGAAATTACGCTCCTGTTCAGCCTGATACTACACCTGACCCCGAAAGTCCGGAAGAAACAAGCGATTTCAGAAGCTCTGAGGAAATCGTAAAGACTATGAACGCCGGCTGGAATCTTGGTAATACTCTCGACAGCTACAATACCGGAAAATCAGGACTCGCCACTGAAACAGGCTGGGGAAATTACAAAACTACAAAGGAAATGATAAAATCCGTCAAGGATGCCGGATTTAATTCTATAAGAATTCCTGTAACGTGGGGCGAGCATATGACCGGAGATACTATCAATGCTGACTGGCTTGCCCGTGTCAAGGAAGTCGTTGATTACGCCTACGATCAGGATATGTTCGTTATCCTCAACATGCACCATGATGATTATATCTGGTTTGAACCCATTGATTCAGAATATGCCGCTGACAGCGCAAAACTCAAGGCTATATGGAGCCAGATTGCTTCATACTTCGCTGACTACGGCGACAGACTTCTCTTTGAGGGAATGAACGAACCGAGAACTGTCGGAAGCGCTAACGAATGGATCGGCGGTACTGCCGCTGAAAGAGCTATCGTTGCACGATATGAAAAGGATTTCGTTGATACCGTGCGCAAAACAGGCGGAAATAACGCCCACCGCTCACTTATAATCACTTCGTATGCCGCTTCAGCAGATACTGCCGCTCTCAATGATGTTATAGTTCCCAACTCAAAGAATATCATCCTTTCAGTTCACTACTATGCTCCGTGGAAGTTCTCTGACGGCTCCGTTACTGACTTCAATGACAGCGGAAAATCAGAGCTTGATGCAAAATTTACTGAACTCAAACAGAAATTCATAGATAAGGGAACTCCTGTTATTATCGGAGAATTCGGCTGTATCAACGCGGCTCCTGAATCAGAAAGACAGGAATATTATAAGTACTATATCGAAGCCGCTAAAAATCAGGGAATTAAATGCTTCGTCTGGGATAATAATATCACCTCCGGTGAACAGAGCTTTGGTCTATTTAACAGAGGCGCTCTTACCTGGAATCAGGCAATCCTCTCAGCTATCATGGAAGGCGCAAAATAAAAGCATAATTACCTGTGACAGTGTTTTTATATAGGAGTTATACAAGTATCTATCGGGGGAAACCTTTCTGAGGAAAGGTTCCGCCAACAGCGGCGGTCCCCTCTGTCCTTCGGACATCTCCCCGCACTGCGGGGAGTCACCCCTGCCCCCTTCCAAAGACTTTTAATACTAAAAATTTCCGCCTGACATATCACATTCAGAAATATAATCAAGATTTCTTTTTTACTTGATTAATGTGATATGTCAGGCGGAAATTTGATACTGAAAGTTTTAGGAAAGGAGTTTGAGGAACAACCCTTTTTCAAAAGGGTTTTCCTCAATATGACATGTAAAACTCCCATAAAAAATCATTGTTACAGATATTTATGCTTTATTTTTATACTTCAAGCTGATTGATGAGTTCGCTCTGCATCAGGCTTGAGAAGGACACATACCACTGTCCGTTCTTTTCAAGAAAGGCGCTTGAATTTCCCACAAAAGGCTCACCGTTATCAGCGTTGACGTAGTACATATAATTTATAACCGTACCTTTTGTATAGTCAGTGCCGAGGTCCTCGTTAAAAGCCGAAAGTTCTTCTTCTGTTACTTCTGTAAAAAGTCCCTCAGAAATATCAGCCGTCCAGCGGTCGTTTTCGGAATCGCTGAATTCTGCCATTATTTCCTCAATCATCACCATAGAAGCGTCAATTGCCTTAATCAGCGACTCTTTACTGAACACCTCGTCCGGAGATTTCCCTTCAAGCTCGTCAGCCATGAGTTCCTTGTAGCACTTTATTTCCTGTTCATTGAACATCTCGTACACCTTTTCGGGCTCATGATCAAGATACGCCTGATAGAAATCAGATGCAAGCGTCAGGCTGTCGGTATATCCGCTGCCGGATACATTCACCGGAACCGTTGTTGTCTCCGTTGAATCCGGCTGTGTGGTAGTAACCACAGCTGATTTTTTGGTAGTAATTTTTGTTGTAACAGCAGCTTTAGTCGCCGGAATAGTCGTTGAAACCGTAGTTTCCGCTGGCTGTGGAGCTGCCGTCGTTTTTTCGGGAACAGCAGACGATTTATTATCGCTGCTGTCCGATTTGCTCTTGCTGCACGAAGCCATTCCGCCGCATGCCATCAGAGCTGACAGTAATACTGCCGTTATTTTTTTATTCATATTATTAGTAATCCTTTTTCTTTCCGCAATCCCTGCAGGTTTTTCCGAGCTTTTTGATATCTCCGCCACAGAATGAGCACTTGCCCATTGATTTCCAGCTGCTCACCACTTTTTCCTGATAAGCCGGAAATCTGCTGAGGTTATCCATAAGATAATTCCATGAGATATTCATAAGATTCGGACAGTCTGAGAATACAGTGTCGATTTTCACAACTGACGGAGGAATCTTAATGCTTTCAAGGTTTGTACATCCGCTGAAATCGCCTAAATATGTAACCTTTGAAGGAATATCCACACTGCGGAGTGATGTACATCCTCCGAAACCGTCAACGTATGTAACGGCAAACGGAATAGCGATTTTTTTCAGCGAAACGCAGTTCTGGAACGCAAACTGACCGATAGTCTTGATAGTTTTCGGCAGTTCGATTTCTTCAAGCTCTGTACATCCGGCAAAAGTTCTCTCATTGATAGAGGAAACCCCGTCCGGAACAATAACAGTTTTAAGCTTTTCACAGCCGGAAAATGCATATTTTCCTATCTGCATAACCGTATTAGGCAGCCATATTGATTCAAGATTCTTGCATCCGTTGAACGCAAAAGCACCGATTTCTGACACTCTGTTGGACATCTCAACATTTTCAAGGCTTTCGCACTCTGCAAAAACACAGTCGTGGATAACACTGATATTATTCGGCAGGAACATTGATTTGAGATTCACGCATCCTCTGAAAGCCCACGGACCTATCTTGGAAAGACTTTCCGGAATTCTAATTTCTTCAAGGGATGAGCAGTTTCTGAATGCATAACCGCCGATTTCTGCAAGACCGTCGGGGAGAATAACTTTTTTCAGTGTAGTGCAGTCCTCGAAAGCGTTTTCGCCGATTTTTCGTACACTGGAGGGAATTGTAATTTCGTCTGAGTTTCCGGAGTATCTTATAAATACGCCGTTTTCTATTTCTATGCTTGGCTTGTTGACAGCCTTCTTTTCAGGCTTTGGTGCCGGCTTCGGAGTTTCCGGTTTTGCCACTGGCTTCGGAGCTTCTGGTTTTACTTCCGGCTTCGGAGCTTCCGGTTTTGCCACTGGCTTCGGAGCTTCCGGTTTTACTTCCGGCTTGGGAGCTTCCGGTTTTGCCACTGGCTTGGGAGTTTCCGGCTTCACTTCTGGCTTCGGAGTTTCCGGTTTTGCCACTGACTTGGGAGCTTCCGGCTTTACTTCCGGCTTCGGAGCTTCCGGTTTTACCTCCGGCTTGGGAGCTTCCGGTTTTACCTCCGGCTTGGGAGCTTCCGGTTTTGCCACTGGCTTGGGAG
>JAFXEJ010000069.1 GCA_017513795.1 Ruminococcus sp. | reverse complement strand
CTATCGGTACTATAGGACTGATCAAGGCTGTCACGACTTTCGATTATTCAAAGGGAGCACGTTTCGCAACATACGCAAGCAGATGCATTGAAAATGAAATTCTTATGAATTTCCGTGCAGCCAAAAAATCATCCGGTGACGTCTATATCAACGAACCTGTGGAAACAGACAAGGACGGAAATACGCTTACTCTCATGGACCTTATAGACGACGGTATTGATATTCATGAGCAGGTCGATATGCTTATCCGTTCACGTCAGCTGTATCGTTTTCTGGGTAAATGTCTTGATAAACGTGAGTTTGATATCATTGTATATCGTTACGGACTATACGGAAATCAGCCGCATACACAGAACGAAACTGCCGAAAAACTTGATATTTCAAGGTCGTATGTCTCAAGGATCGAAAAAAAGGCTATTGAAAAACTCAGAAAAATGTATGAATCATCCCCTATGTGAACAATTATAAAGATGCACAATATTTTTCAGGCTTGATTGTGCAGTATTTATGGTGACAAGAAACCGAAAATGTGTTATAATTAGAATTACCACAATTTTCGGGAGGATGTTTTCTTGGATTTTAATATAAACAGCGGCGTATGGGGAACTATGTTCGGAGTCCCTCATATTATTGCCGATAACTTTTTAAAGCTTGCTACAGCAGATCAGCTAAAGGTTCTTCTGTACATACTCAGATTTTCCGGCAGAGCAGTGAGTGATGAAGAAATTTCCCGCAATACCGGAGTACCTATCCAGAATATTGCTGATTCAGTTCAGTTCTGGCAGCAGGTGAACGTTCTTGCCGGACAGGAGAATCCTACCGCTGTTCCTCAGAGCATTCCGCAGACTGCCGTTCAGCAGAGTATTCCACAAACAGTTATGATTCAGAATGCTCCGCAGCAGCCTGAGCCTGAAGTACCCAAAAATAATACAACTCGTCAGAAGCAGGACTTGAAGCCTTCTGAAATTTCTGAAATTCTGAACGGCTCGCCTGATATTTCCGAACTGTTCAAGATAGTTGAATCGTTACTTGGTACGCTCAATCACACACAGCAGAATTCTATTATATGGATGTACAATTATCTTGGTCTGAAAACAGAAGTTATTCTGACCCTTATTCAGTATTGCATTAATATCGACAAAACCAACTCAGGATATATCGAAAAAATCGCCTGTAACTGGGCTGAAAATGAAATCAATACATTTGAATCTGCACAGGAAGAAGTGCAGCGTCTGACGAAATTCAATGATTTCACCGGATTCATAATGAAAAAATTCGAGATGAATCGTCGTCCGACTACAAAACAGGCAGAATTCATTTCTCAATGGCAGAGCGAGGGTTTCAGCCTTGAACTTATCGGTTTTGCTTACGAAAAGACAATTGAGCAGATAAACAAGCTTTCTTTTGAATACATCAATAAAATACTTCTTACATGGAAGCAGAATGGATACACAACAATAAAAAACATCAAGGATGCTGAACTTGATTTTAAGAGAAACAAAAAATCAACTCAGAATACATCCGTAAGCTCAGATGTAGATAAATACAAAGTCGTTATAAATAAGTTCTGAATGGAGGAACACAATGGACAGTTCTATTTTTGATAAAGCTCAGTCAATAATGACAAACCGACGTGCAAGAGCAGAAAGCGAAAATGAGATGAGAATAGCTGAAATAAACTCAAAACTCCCTCAGATAAGAGAAGTAAACGATGTTCTCATCAACACCGGACGTGATCTTATCCGAATTATTTCCGAAGGAAATAAATATGGTGACGTAAATGCAAAAATCGAACAGCTTCGTCAATATAATTTGGGAGCACAGGAAATGTCAAAAAAACTGCTGGAACAGAATGGTTATCCTGCTGACTATCTCGATGTGCATTACAGCTGTCCTTTTTGCAGAGATACAGGATATTTCGACGGACGTTTCTGCGAATGCTTCAAAAAACTCTGCGGAAAGCTGTCTACTGATGAACTGAATAAAAACGCAAAACTGGCTCTCTCCAGCTTTGATACGTTCAGTCTGAGCTATTACAAAGGCGATGACTATTTCACAATGAATAATATACTCGAATTTACAAGACAGTATGCAGAAACATTTACTCCGGATTCAGGAAGTATTTTTATGTTCGGTCCGACTGGTCTTGGAAAAACACATCTTTCCCTTGCGGCTGCAAACAGAATTCTTGAAAAAGGTTACAGCGTAATATATGATTCTGCTATAAATATTCTCAGAAAAATTGAAAAGGAACATTTCAGCCGTGAACACAATTCAGATATGATAGATTTAGTAATTGAAACTGATCTGCTTATTCTTGATGATCTTGGCACTGAATACGAAACTGCTTTTTACAACGCAACTATCTATAATATAATAAATACCCGTCTTAACAGCGGCAAACCTACGATAATCAGTACAAATCTTGATTTCGGAGGAATTAAGCAGCGTTACGACGAGCGTGTAGTATCAAGAATCGTTGCGGCATATACCTGTCTTGAATTTAAAGGTGATGATATCAGACTTCAGATAAAAACAAATAATCTCAGTAAATAAAAAACTGCTGCATCATAACGATGCAGCAGAATTTTTTTATTCTCTTTCAAGTTCAAGCTTGAATGGATTATATCTCTTGTATGCGGATTTATTCTTTTCAACAGAATAGCTGTTAGCTACTTCTTCGATCCAGTCAGCGAATTTTGAAGCATATCTCTGCTGAATAAGAGCGTCCTTGAAGTCTTCTGTCCAGAGATCATCCTCTGTTATACGTTCTTCCATATCAGCCTTTATGATAACATAGATAGTATTTTCATCATACTGATATCTCTCTGCCTTATAAAGCGGCATATCGCTTCCGAAGATTTTCGCATCAAAATTCTCAGCCGCCTTTTCTGCGTCTGTTTTTTCTGCAGGTGTTGTTGTTACAACTTCAGAATTTGCATCTGCTGTAGTTGTTGTAATTTTTGCTATGATCTTTTCATTTGCATGAGGATCAGTAGTAGTTGTTGTAGCGTTGGGATCAGTCGTTGGAGTAGTAGTTGTTGTTG
>JAFXEJ010000068.1 GCA_017513795.1 Ruminococcus sp. | reverse complement strand
GGGGTTCGAGTCCCTGATGGTCCACCATATTGTAAAAACCCCCGATTTCGGGGGTTTTTCTCTAATACATTCTAATTTATAACTGGTGGTGTAATATGAAAAAAATTTTTTCAATAAAAAAATTTCTTCCGATTATATTAATTATTATTTTTTCGTTTATTTCCGCTGCCTCACTGATTTTTCAGGGTGATGATTTTATATGGTATTTTATCAATGATATTGAGGAAATGTCCGGATATCGTTTCCCTAATGGAAGATATTTCACTAATTTGCTAACATATGTTATGGTCAGATTCTCTTTTATGAAATATCTTATTTTCACTGGGATGCTTTCTGCTCTGATTATTTTGATTTCTCACCTTGTTGATTTTGAAAAAAAATCTTCGGCAACGAAATACGCCTTGACCTTTTCTTTATTCATATTGCTGCCAACTTCGATATATTCAAATACTATAACCTGGATTTCAGGCTTTACAAATTATGTAATTTCAATTCTTCTGACTTTGGCGTATATTTTCTTCTGTTTCAGAATCATATTTGATAAAAACTACATTCCACCGAAAATAATGATAATTCTTGCACCGATTCTTGGATTAGCAGGTGCATTATGCGTTGAACATATCAGTTTGTATAATATCTTGTTTGGAATATTTTCTATTATAATTATTTTCAGATTAAGAAAACGATTTTTCGCATCAAATATTCTGTTTCTTTCAGCTTCTATAATCGGATTTATTCTTATGATGTCAGCTGATGCATATGGTGGGATTTTTAATAAAAATCCTGATGATACGCTTGGAATCAGAAATGTTCAGATGTCTTTAAGTGATATTTGTATGCAGATATATCAGTCAGTTGCGCCAGATTATGCCAGAGAATTTTTTATAATGCATATTCTTATCGCATTTTGTTTTATGTTTCTTTATTATAAGGCTGACAAAAGTGAATGGAATACTTCAAAAAAGCGGTACAGCAAGATTTGCGTGTATATTTCAGCCATGTATGCAGCGTATTCGCTCTGGATAAACTGCTTTGAAGATTTCGTGCTATACGATTTCAGTATGAAAACTAAAGCTTTAGAAACAGCGTTTGTTTTTATATATCTTGTATCGCTTGTTTATCTTGCCTTCAATTCATTAGGACGTAATAAATTTTTTCGTTTTACGACATATCTTGTGAGTTCATTAATTGTTATATCACCGTTTGCAATGGTTAATCCCGTTTCGCCTCGATGTTTTTTAGCCGATGCAGTTTTCTGGATTCTGATGTCAGGAGAATTGTTTTTTGCTTGTCACGAGAAGTTCGCTTTCTTCAGAAGTAATGAACTCCGGAATCTTATCTGCATTATTTCGATGATATCAGGAATATTCATGTGCAATATGAATATTTCCAATAAGGTCTGGAATGATATTCGTATCGAACATATAAAGAAACAGATAAATGAAAATAGAAAGGTAATCGAAATAATTGAGCTGCCTCATGGAAACCTTGTTTTAGATGATCTTGGCAGAGGAGAAGTCTTTAACTGTTATTTTCTTGATGAAATAGGATACACAGAATTACTATTCAAATATTATAATATCGACGTTGATAAGGAAACATTTAATTATATGTATATCAGCCCGATTGATTATAACTCCGGATTAGGTTTATAATTAATCGAATGAAAGCCGTAACAGAAATGTTACGGCTCAGACTGTAGAAAAAGCCATATATTAACGGGACGTCGAGGACGCCGTCCCCTACAGATGGCTATTTTACGTATTATGAATGTAGGGGCGAACTGTGTTCGCCCGCAAACAACAATGTTTATCGACAATCTCAGCCGTAACAGAAATGTTGCGGCTTCTTTTTGCTCGATGATTGACAGAAATATCCTATAATGTTATAATTATATATAACAAAGATTTATCGGAGGGGCTTAAATGAAAACAAAGAATTTGAATAGATCTACTGCATTAATTTGCTCGGCTGTAATGTTCGCTGGTGTTACCGGACGCATACCAGAAATATCAGCAAAAGCAGCATTAAATGATACTGCACCTATAGAAAACGAGAGCATAAAATTCCCTGCAGGATGGCTTCTGTGGCATAATTACAGCGATTATTCAGCCCTTGACAGTACTCTGTATCTTCGTACTCCCGACGGCATTACAAAGGAAATTACAGGCGATTTCGTGCATGCTATGAATGGCAGCTTTGGTACTTCGCCCGAACAAATAACCTTCATGGCGATTGACACAAAGGCTGACGAGTGGGATATCTACATCGTCGAAAATGGAAATACAGTAAATCTCACGCAGAACAGCGGATTCCGAAATGAAGATCCGAAGTGGTCGCCGAACGGTAAAAGCATTGTTTTCAAGCGTGGCAGATGGGATAACAGCATAAACGGCTTTGCTTATGACCTTGCACTACTTGACGTAAATACAAGGGAAGTCACTATGCTGACCAATGATATCACAGAGGAAGCAATGCCGTGCTTTTCCGCTGACGGAAAGCTTATCTATTATGCCGGCTATAAGGACGGAATTGGCTCTATTTTCGCTTTTGACACTGAAACCGGTATAACTACCGCTATTTATAATGAAAGCGGTGTGAACGCTTATTATCCTATTGTGAGCGGTGATGTTCTCTATTTCACAAAGTGGTACAGTAAGGATAATCACTGCGACCAGCTGGTGCGCTGGGACGGTAAGAATCTCCACGAACTGCCTTTTAATTCAGATAAATACGACTGCTCTGATATTTGTCCTGTTAACGGTGACAGAGTTATTTTCAGCAGTACGATGAATGGCAGCTATGATCTTTTCTGCTATGACGGCAAAGAAATCATCTCACTTTCTGAGCTTAATACAGATATCAACGAACTCGGTGCAGATTTCTTCCCGTGCGATATAAGAGGGGATGTAAACGCTGATGGAAGCTTTAATATAGCTGATGCTGTAATGCTTCAGAAATGGCTTGTCGGGGCTGGAGATATCGTAAACTGGAAATCTGCCGATCTCCTTGATGATGATCAACTTGACGTCTTTGACCTCTGTATAATGAAAAAAGAAATAACTGTGTTGTTTTTGTAAAGCCTTACAATTTATATAGGGGGAAACCTTTCCTCAGAAAGGTTTCCCCCTATATACATGAATAGCTCTGCAAGAGCAGCACAATTATTTAATGTCTTTTTTATTGAAATTCCAGATGCCGAGGGCAGTCACAGCTACAATAAGGATAACGGAATAAAGCGGAATAGCAACCGCATCAAAGCCTTCAGGGATCATATATCCCATTATTTCCGAAAAATTGGTATCAATTGCGAACATGCCGTCATTGTAGTTACGCATCTGAATAATGCTTAACTGACTCATTGGCATGAAGTAGTTCAGGAATTTTGCAAAAGTTTCGCTCTCAATAAAGAATGTAAGAATAGCGAACATAGCGCTGAGTTCATGAATAAGGAATGAGAATATAGCGCCGGCAGTATTTCTTATGCTCATTGTCATTGCAACGGTGATCGATGTAAACGAAAGAAGAACCGGTATGCAAATGAGAGAGTAATAAATATTGACTTTAGTAAAAAGTTCGCCGGTTTCAAAGAGTGCAGCAGAAAGAACAACTGCAACTATAGTTGACGCAAAATGATACAGAAGTGTAATAAATGCACTTGTTATCCAGTTTGTCATATAGATTGCTGTTCTTGAATATCCGCATATAACTTTGTTACGGACAGTATTCTGCTGAAAATCCTTTGCAATAAAGAGACCGCAGCCTATTGAAATGAAAAGCGGCAGCATTCCAGTCATGAAGAATAAGTTGTCATCAGCTGACATATTAGGTTCATCATTGAGACTTGCACTCAGGTACTTCATTAAACCGATCATAAAGGCTGGCATAATTATGTTAATAAAAAGACAAACTTTAAAGCTTTTTGTTTTAAAAAGACGTGAGAATGATTCGTTAAGTAAATTACGCATTGTGAGCACCTCCGATAAGCTGAATAAAGTAGCTTTCGAGGCTCGCATTATTTTGAGTCATGGAGATTACGCTGCATCCATTGTCGTTAAGAGCGAGTACAAGCGGAGTAACCTCTATTGCAGAATATATTTCAGCCTCATGTTCAGATATTATAGTGTATTCAAGATTCAGCTTTTCCATAGTCTGAGCGAACAGCTTTGTATCATTAACTGTAAGACGCATGGATTTGCTGCACGCATGTTCAAGTTCTTCGGCGCTCATTTCCTTTATGAGTTTACCGCCGTCGATAAATCCGTAATGAGTAGCAAGTTTTGACAGCTCATCGAGGATATGGCTTGATATAAGGATAGTGATCTCACGTTCATTGTGGAGTTTAAGGAGAAGCTCACGGACTTCAACGATTCCTTCCGGATCGAGACCGTTGATAGGTTCATCAAGAATGAGGAAGTTCGGGTTGGAAATAAGAGAAAAAGCGATACTAAGTCTCTGACGCATACCGAGAGAGAAATCTCTTGCCTTTTTCTTGCCTGTATTCGGCAGACCAACGAGATTAAGAAGATCATTGAGCTCATCAGGTGCTTTTCCATGAAGCTTATATTGAAGGAGTAAATTCTCCTTAGCTGTCAGATCAAGATAGATAGACGGAGTTTCTACAACGGCACCAACTTTTTTTCGTGCTTTCATGATGTTGTTATCCTTGTAGTCTATGCCATAGAGTGAATATCCGCCGCTGGTAGGGGAATTAAGTGCGCTTATAATACGCATCAGTGTAGTTTTTCCGGCGCCGTTTTTACCTACGAAGCCGTATATTGATCCTTTCGGAACATTCATGCACACGTTATCGAGTACATTTACTTTCTTTTTATAACTTTTTGACAAGTTATTTGTCTGTAGAATAAAATCCATATTATAATCCTTTATCATATTAGTGAATTGAAGTATAGGCGTAATAAGACAGGCGGTAAGGAGTAATCCAAACCGCCTGTACATTTTAAACGTTAGTTAGCGCAATACCGAATTATTCGTTGATAGATGTAACAACGCCTGAACCAACTGTTCTACCACCCTCACGGATAGCGAAACGAAGTCCTTCTTCGATAGCGATAGGTGTGATGAGCTCAACGTTCATTGTAACGTTATCGCCAGGCATACACATTTCCTTGTCAGCAGGAAGTGTAACTACACCAGTAACGTCAGTTGTTCTGAAGTAGAACTGAGGTCTGTAGTTGTTAAAGAAAGGAGTGTGACGTCCGCCTTCTTCCTTCTTAAGAACGTAAACCTGACCAGAGAACTTTGTGTGGGGCTGGATTGAGCCGGGCTTACAGAGAACCTGTCCACGCTCAACCTGATCTCTTGTGATACCACGGAGGAGAGCACCTACGTTATCACCAGCTTCACAGAAGTCAAGAGTCTTTCTGAACATTTCAAGACCTGTACATACTGTTGTAAGCTTTTCATCGGAAAGACCAACGATTTCGATCTGCTCGTTAACGTTAAGACGTCCACGCTCTACTCTACCTGTAACAACAGTACCACGACCAGAAATTGTCATAGTATCCTCAACAGGCATAAGGAAAGGCTTAGCATCGTCACGCTCAGGGCTGGGGATGTACTCATCTACAGCGTTCATGAGTTCGATGATAGGAGCGTAAGCGGGATCGTTGATATCATCAGGAGCGTTAAGAGCTGCAAGAGCAGAACCCTTGATGATAGGTGTATCGTCGCCAGGGAAATCGTAGGATGAGAGAAGGTCACGGATGTCCATCTCAACGAGCTCGAGGAGCTCTTCGTCGTCAACCTGATCAGCCTTGTTCATGAATACAACGATTGCAGGAACGCCAACCTGACGAGCGAGAAGGATGTGCTCTCTTGTCTGAGCCATAGGACCATCAGAAGCAGCACAAACGAGGATAGCACCGTCCATCTGAGCAGCACCAGTGATCATGTTCTTAACGTAGTCAGCGTGACCAGGGCAGTCAACGTGAGCATAGTGACGAGCATCTGTCTCGTACTCAACGTGAGCTGTGTTGATTGTGATACCACGCTCTCTCTCTTCGG
>JAFXEJ010000067.1 GCA_017513795.1 Ruminococcus sp. | reverse complement strand
TTCCTCAAATCTATACATAACATCCTCCGAAGTGCAAGCTTTTTCATCATTTTTCGTATTTTCCCTTGCACTTCTATTATATCACATTAGGGCACTTTTGTCGATATTTCGGCGAATGTTTATGGTTTGAGGAGAGACTACATTATACAGCAGAACTATAATGAATAGCATCTGTATTTTCACCCCTTTTTTTACAAATCCATCAAACGGACTTTGTACAGCATCCCTATACTTTTTTCAATTATTCACATTCGCATTCACAGTCGCAGTCGCAGTCACATTCGGAATCCTTTGTGCAAGTGTTTCCGTTATGACTTCCAAGTGAAACATTGAAGCCGTTCAGAGAAATTCCTCCTCTTACCGGAGAAAGAAGCATTCCGGCTACAATACCAGCAAGAAAGCCGAGAATTACCATAAGTATTGCAACAACATCACACTGTGTTGATTTTTCCATATTATCGTTCATAATAAACTCCTATTTCACGGCATCTTCAAGAAGATTAACTGTATTCTCCTTCTGCCATTTCATCTGATAGCCGTTATAATTTTCAATCTGATTCTTCAAAGAAGCATACACATCCTGCCACTGCGTATTTCCAAGATTTTTCAAAACTCTTACATACGATATTCCAGACATAACCGGAAAAGCTGGTTCATACTTCTGAGACCATTTTCTTATAAAGGAAATATACTGCATTGCTCCCTGTTCGTCACCTTTAATAGATAGAACGTCAGCTGCAACATCATAAAACGAGCCTGCCATTCTCTCCCTCGCCGGAGAACCAAAATAAATATCGAAGAATTTTTTATTCTTGCAAAATATTTCAAATGCTTCATCTGCACGACCAGTTCTCAGATAAAGATTAATTCTTTCAAAATGCCCTGTACCCTTTATATCATCATCGGAAAGTGCCGAAATCTTGACACTGTCAAGCATTTTCTCAGCTTCTTCATAGCGCTTTACGCTGATTAGTTGGTCAGCAATAAGCAGTCTGTCATACGGCTTTGGATTCTTGTGAGCAGCAATATATGCGTCAACGTACTCGCTGCATGGTCCTTTTTCAATATAAATTGCCTGCATTTCCTCAGTTACGCCTGCCATTTTATTAAGCAGTTTTTTAATTATCCCCATGATAATCCTCCTGTATCACAACAAGGGCGAATATTACTATCCGCCCTATTGTCTGTATAATTACTTTTCAGCGATAGCTGCAACGCCGGGAAGAACCTTACCCTCAAGGTATTCGAGAGAAGCACCGCCGCCTGTGGAGATGTGGCTCATCTTGTCAGCAAAACCGAGCTGCATAACTGCTGCTGCAGAGTCGCCGCCGCCGATAATTGTTGTAGCGTCTGTCTCAGCAAGAGCCTTAGCTACTGCAATTGTTCCCTTAGCAAGTGTAGGATTCTCAAATACGCCCATAGGTCCGTTCCATACAACTGTCTTAGCTGTCTTTACTGCCTCAGCAAAGAGTTCCTGTGTCTTTGTGCCGATGTCAAGTCCCATCTTGTCAGCAGGAATTGCATTAGAGTCAACAACCTCTACTTCGATCTCTGCGTCAATAGGATTCGGGAACTCAGCTGCAATTGTTGTGTCAACAGGAAGAAGAATCTTCTTGCCGAGTGACTCAGCCTTAGCGAGCATTTCCTTACAGTAATCAAGCTTCTCGTCGTCAACGAGTGATGTACCGATTGAACCGCCGTTAGCCTTGATAAATGTATAAGCCATACCGCCGCCGATGATAAGTGTATCGCACTTTTCAAGGAGATTTGAGATTACATTGAGCTTGTCTGCAACCTTAGCGCCGCCGAGAATAGCAACAAAAGGTCTCTCAGGAACTTCTACTGCATTTCCGAGGTACTTAATTTCCTTCTGCATGAGGTAGCCTACAGCTGTTTCCTTAACGAACTTTGTAACGCCTGCTGTTGAAGCGTGTGCACGGTGTGCAGAACCGAAAGCGTCCATTACGAATGCTTCGCCGTCAACGAGATCAGCAAGTTCCTTGGAGAAATCTTCACCGTTCTTTGTTTCCTCTGCGCCACGGAATCTTGTATTTTCAAGAACAACGATTTCGCCGTCAGCCATTTCAGCAACAGCCTTCTTTGCGTTGTCGCCTACTACTGTATCGTCAGCAGCAAATACAACCTTTGTGTTTACAAGCTCAGCGAGTCTTGCAGCAGCGGGAGCAAGTGAGAACTTAGCCTCAGGACCGTTCTTGGGCTTGCCGAGGTGTGAACAGAGAACAACCTTTGCACCATTCCCAACGAGCTTGTTGATTGTGGGAAGAGCTGCCTGAATTCTGTTATCATTTGTGATAACTCCGTCCTTGAGCGGAACATTGAAGTCTACTCTTACGAGCACCTTTTTGCCCTTAACGTTAATGTCTTCTACTGTAACCTTGTTTAATCCTGCCATTGGTATGACATCCTTTCGTTTATAAAGATACGTTGTTAATATTCTAACAACCAACATTTATATTTTACACCATTTCACGAAATATTTCAAGTACTTTTGTAAATTTTTTCTTTAAATTTTAGTAAATTTCAGTCTTTCCATGTCTGATACATGGAATTTCAGTAAATATTTCCTTTAAAACAAAAAGCGATCCCGCAGAAAACACGGAATCGCTCCATTTTTATCAAAAGATCAGTTTTTTATCTGAGCTGCAACAAGGCTTTCGCCGCAGTAGATTTCTCTGAGCTTCGGCTTTTCGATCTTACCGGTGGGATTTCTCGGAACATCGGCAAAAATAACCTTATGAGGTCTTTTATACCTCGGAAGCTTCTGGCAGTATGCATTTATCTCATCTTCTGTACATGAGCATTCTTCCTAGATTGAAATAATCGCTGCTGCAATCTCGCCAAGACGCTTGTCAGGAAGTCCGATTACAGCAACATCCTTTACTGCCGGATGCGCTCTGAGGAAGTCCTCGATCTGAACGGGATAAAGATTCTCACCGCCGCTGATGATAACATCCTTTTTACGGTCAACAAGATAAATGAATCCGTCCTCGTCCTCCTGTGCCATATCTCCTGTAAGAAGCCATCCGTCTTTAAGTGTGTCAGCAGTAGCTTTTTCATCACGGTAATAGCACTTCATTACACCAGGACCCTTGACATAAAGCTCGCCTACCTGTCCTCTTTCAACGGTATTTCCGTTTTCATCGGCAATCTTTACTTCCCAGCCAAATCCAGCCTTACCGATAGCTCCTACCTTATGGATATTCTCCATACCAAGATGAACACATCCGGGACCGATAGACTCACTGAGTCCATAGTTTGTATCATAAAGGTGATCGGGGAAAATCTTTTTCCATCTGGCAATAAGTGACGGCGGAACAGGCTGTGCTCCGATATGCATAAGTCTCCACTGTGAAAGCTGATAATCAGCCGGATTCACATCTCCTCTGTCGATAGCGTCAAGGATATCCTGTGCCCACGGTACAAGAAGCCATACTATTGTACAGTTCTCGTTTGAGACAGTTTCAAGAATTGTCTTAGGCTTTACACCTTTGAGAAGTACAGCCTTGCTTCCGGACTGAAGACTGCCGAACCAGTGCATTTTTGCTCCGGTATGGTAAAGCGGCGGAATACAGAGGAATACGTCGTCACGGGACTGTCCATGATGATTCTGTTCTACAGCGGCAGAATGAACAAGGCTTCTGTGATCGTGAAGAATTGCTTTCGGGAAGCCTGTCGTACCGGATGAGAAATAAATAGCAGCATCATCTTCATCAGTAATGGGGATCATAGGATCTTCGCTCTTGCAGTTTACAACAAGGCTGTCGTAATGCTCTGCAAAGCTTGGACATCCCTCTCCGATATAGAAAAGGAGTCTGTTGCGGCTGATCTCATCAGCAATTTCTTCAATACGTCCGATAAACTCTGGACCAAACATAAGCACGTCAACTTCTGCAAGATCAAGACAATACTTGATTTCTGCGGAAGCATAGCGGAAATTAAGCGGTACTGCAAGTGCGCCTATCTTGAGGATTCCGAAATATACTGGAAGCCATTCAAGGCAGTTCATCAGAAGAATTCCGACTTTATCACCCTTCTTAACACCTCTGTCAAGAAGCATATTTGCAAAACGGTTAGCTTTTTCGTCAAAAACCTTCCATGTAATTTCACGTCTGTAGCATGAACGTGGATTCGACTCGATAAGTTCATAATCCTTCCATGTGACACGTCTTACTTCGGTTATTTCGGGATTAACCTCAACAAGAGCAGTATCATTTGCATATAATTCTGCATTTCTTCTAAGTAAATCTGTAATTGGCATTGTAAAAATTCCTTTCTGTTTCAGAGCATTTTAATGAATATGACCGGCAATCTGATAATTCTCCGGCAAAATACTCTAACAGTTATAAAAACATAACACTATAATTTTACCACAAAAAAGCGAAAAAGTAAAGCTTTTTCAGATATCACATCTCACAAAAAGATTTCAGAATTATCAGCAATGTGCACAAACAAAAAAACGACGATCATAAGACCGTCGTTATTTCCGGAAATATTCAGATCAAACCTTTGCGCCGCACTTGTCGCAGAATTTCTGACCTGCTTCAAGCTGTGCACCACATGAAGGACAGAAGCTTGCAACGGGCTGAGGAGCAGCTGCAGGCTGTGCTTCAACAACAGGCTCAGCAGGTACGAAATCGTTATATCCCTCGATAACAGGTGTCTCAGGGAATTCTACCTTTGCGCCGCACTTATCACAGAACTTCTGATTTCTTGTAACATCAGCACCGCATCCTGAACAAGCCATTTTGTCATCAAGTGAAGCAAGAAGAAGCTTGAACTTTTCAAGTCTTTCACTGCTCTTGACAATATTCTCTACTGACTCAGCATAATCCTGACCAGGAGCTGTTGAGTTGAGTTCAAAATACTTTTTTCCGATTGCAAAATATGAAGCATTAACTTCTGCTTCAAGGTTGGAGATTTCTTTCTTGATGCGTGATTTTTCCTGCATTTTCTTGGAGCTGTCACTTACGCTCTTAGCGCCTTTCTCAACAGAATCTCCTACTTTTTCGGCAAAGCCTTTAACAGAATCTAAAAAACCCATAATAATACCTCCTGAAAATATATTTATACGTAATATTATATCATATTTTTCAATTAAGTCAAGGGGGGCTGACAATTTATTTTTTCAAATCTTACCGCCTTGACTGCACGCATAGCTGCATCTGAAAAATCGCTGCAAACTGTTGAACAAAGTGTCATCATCGTATCGCCGGCATTGAGAACATCTCCCGGCTGAGTATTCATAATAATTCCGGCAGACATATCTATCCTGTCATCCTTGGCTATTCTTCCGGCACCAAGCAGCAGCGAAACCATTCCGAGTTCCTCAGTATCAAAGCTGCTTATCTTCATATCACACGCCGCCTTTACCTTATATGTAAAACGTGCATGAGGCAGCAGTAACGTATCTTCGCATACATCGGGATTTCCTCCATGCAGCTCAATAGTTCTTCTGAATATATCAAGTGCTTTCCCTGACGAAATCGCTTCCTTTGCCATATCAACGCATTCGTCATAGCTACCCTTTCCGGCAAGCTCAAGAATATCCGCCGTCAAACCTATGCATATATCATAAAGACGTCCTTTTGTCTTTCCGCTGAGAATATCTATCGCTTCTTCAACTTCAAGCGCATTGCCAATATTAATTCCAAGCGGCATATCCATATCCGTAACGACTGCACGGCATTTCTTTCCGGCAGCCTTCCCGATTTTTTCCATGAGAGCCGCAAGTTTTTCGGCGTCAGAGCGTGTTTTCATAAATGCTCCCGAACCGTATTTTACGTCAAGCACAAGACAATCAGCGTTAGTTGCAAGCTTTTTACTCATGATGCTTGCGCAGATAAGAGGAATACTGTTCACAGTTCCTGTCGAATTGCGAAGTGCATATATCTTCTTATCAGCCGGACAAAGATTTCCGCTTTGTGATATTACAGAAAAGCCTGTTTCACGCAGAATTTTTTCGAATTCCGCTAAAGGCATATCCGTCCGGAATCCTTTGATGCTTTCAAGCTTATCAATAGTTCCGCCGGTATGTCCCAGTCCCCTTCCGGACATTTTAGCCACGCATACTCCGCAGGCAGCTGCCGCCGGACCGATTATAAGGCTGGTTTTATCGCCAACTCCGCCGGTACTGTGCTTGTCCGCTGTAAGAGGCAGATCAAGTTGCAGAGTTTCTCCGCTGTCACGCATAGCATAAGTAAGCGAAAGCGTTTCCTGTTCAGTAAGTCCGTTCAGACAGACTGCCATAAGCCATGCAGACATCTGATAGTCCGGTACAGAGCCCTCTGTATATTCATTTACAAGCCACTTTATTTCACTGTCAGTCAGAGGGGCAGAATTCTTGGTTTTGTTTATCAGATCAATTACATTCAATGAAAATCACCTCCTGATTATTTATATTGTATCATATTATCAAAAATATTTCAAGTCTTTTTGAAAAGTTTTTCTTATTTTTTACAAAAAATTAAATATTACCATGCAAATCACAAACGGAACTCCGAGAATCACACTTCCGGACACATTAAATATATTCAGCGGAAGATCTGTACCGAATCCGCTTCCGAAATAATTCACCAGCATAAGCGAAACTATTCCGGTGACAGCTCCATAAAGCACTGTTTTTAGCCTTTTAAGACGTGTTGCATAATAAATCGTCATCGCAAGCAAAGCTGTACCGCAAAGACTCCAGAAAATTATTTTTTCCATATTCCGACCTTCTTATAAAAATATATATCCAAGCGCAAGAATCAATTTCGGATCTGCACCTTCTTTGAGCAAAAGCAGTATCAACGCTGCAACAAGAAGCTTGTCAGTATCTGCCGGACTGCCGAATAGCTCCTCTGCAAGTCTTGCAAGCTGATTTTCTGCCTTTTTTGCAGAATTTCTTTCTTCCGGATTTCTTACATTCTCCGGTGCTTTATCTTCATAGCTTCCATGAGAAAAACGGACAGAGCTGACGGTGCTTTGGTGATCCGCATTCCTGTGGTCAGCTCTGCCGGAACTCCCTCTGCTGTATACCGCCATGCTCTCCCTCCTTCAGATCATATCACTCAGCAAACCGCTCTCTTTTGCAAGATTCCATACCGCTATAAGCTTCAGCAGTTTAATAGCCTTATCTACACGCTTCTGTTTTTCAGCCTTCAGATGCGGACGAAGTGCCAAGAGAAGTTCCGTGTTTTTGTCGCTCTGAGTAGCAGTTCCAAGAAGTCCTGTGAGCTTCATGATAGAACCTATGTCAAATCCTACGCCGTTCTGCTGTTCTGCTGTTTCACTCTCCTCTTTATTTCCCTCCGGAGCACCGCTCTCCGACATGAACATCTGTGCCAGCTCGGAAATCTGTCTGACGCTCTCCTCATCGGATAAAAGTTCTCCGATTTTCCCCATCATATCATCCAATCAAACTCACTCCGGTTCATTTTTCTCCCGAAAGCTTTTTATACAGTGCCATTGCCTGCGGTGTACTCATCATCTTCTCCACCAGCTTCGGATTATTCAGTACCTGCTGAAATTTCACAGCATCGCTCTTGTTCATAGCCGATAATGTACTGTCAAATTTTCCTTCATCAAGCTCTTTCTGAAGCTTTTCCGGCGGAACTCCGATCTTCTTGCTGATAGCATTGATAAGTCCGCCCGCTTTTTTGGGATCAATATTGCCTCTGTTCATGTACATACCTCCATAAATAAGATATACAGCTTTTCGCTTATCTGACTTTTAACGAAAGTATTGCATTTTTCATTCCGGTGTGTTATAATCATTATAATATATTCAACTCAGGAGGTTTTTATGCGAATTATTGTCATGTCCGATTCTCACGGCAACTACAGCGCACTCGAAAAAGTTATTCTCCGCAACACTGACGCCGACTGGATCTTTCACCTCGGTGACGGCGAATCTGAGCTTGACAGATTCATTGTCAATCATCCTGTTATTGCACCCAAAATAATACACGTTGCCGGAAACTGCGATTATCAGAGCTTCAGCAGCGATGATTTTGTTCTGCCTGTTCCTGGTCATAAAATTTTTGCAACACATGGTCACCGATATGGCGTTAATTTCTCTCTTGAAGCCATCAAGGATAAGGCAAGAGAGCACGGCTGTGATATAATTCTTTTCGGTCACACACACGTCAGATTGAGCAAAACAGAAGACGGCTTCTATATTCTTAATCCCGGAAGTTCCTCTGCTCCCCGTGACAACAGACCGCCTTCATTCGGACACATCGACATATCTCCACAGGGAGTTGTTACAAATGTCGCTGATGTCTGACCTCCTTTTTATATTATATGGTATCAATATAAAAACGTGAACTAAAAAATCCATAGAAGCTTAACTTCTATGGATTATTTTTTTCGTATCTGTTTCCCGTCAAAAAACACAAAACAGGAATTCTCATACTAATCTCACTGCAGATAAACGTCATCACATAAGAAAGTATAACCGTTCCCATAAACAGTATGAAAGTATTGTTACCCACTATCTGATACAATATATACTGAAACATAACTACCCATATAAAATGCCATGTATATACCAAAAACGATCTTTTTGACATATATCCTGTTACTTTTCCGGTAAAGTTAAGATATCCTTTCGCAAGTCCCGTAAGCGAGATCGTCATGAACCATTCTGTTATATATTTCATGAGTGTATTCAGCAGCGCATACTCTTTTTCTGACCATATAAAAAGATATATATTCACAAGTGCAGCTGATATTCCGATGCCAGATATCAGCCATTTGTATTTCTCCGCTTTGCTTATTATTTCGTCTTTTGAAAATACATAATATCCCATCATGAAAAGATATGTGTATTCCGCAAGACTTTTTCCGCCAACGGACAGAATCTCACTGAGGAGCGGCAACGGCAATCCCAGCAGAATCACAGCCCAGAACGGTATTGTTTTTTCTTTTTCTGGCAGAAATTTTTCAAGCAATGTCAGAATCCCGATTCCAATAACCGAAATTACCAAAAGATACAGCAAGAACCAGAATTGTCCAACGGAAAATCCACCGTCCGCACCGGTCAGATCAGTGAATTTTGTGAAGAAAATCCCGTAATGCTCAATAAATCCGCCTGTATAGGAGCAGTTGAATTTGTCCGCCAAGTATGACATCACCGGCATCAGCACTAAAGTTCCGAACAAAAACGGTACAAGAAGTCTCTTTACCCTCTCAAGAAGATAATTACTTTTTGTGCGCTTCCGGAGAGAATTTTTCATACTTATTCCGGCAAGTACAAACATCAGCGGCATAAAATAAGGACTGAAAAATACAACTATACTGCTGATTATTTTGTTTCCTTCAAAAAATATGTAATTCGGTTCTTCCCATACATTCCACGCCATCGCTGTGTGGTATGGTATTAGTATCAGAAGAAGCATCCACCTTAAATTATCGACATAATGCTTTCGAGCAGTTGATTTCATATCCCCACCCCTTGATTTTTAT
>JAFXEJ010000006.1 GCA_017513795.1 Ruminococcus sp. | reverse complement strand
GTTTTGTTATTCACGATATTGAAGGAATCGAGAAAAAGCCTTGCTGCTTTATCTAAGGAAGAGGTGTAGAATATGATATTTCGTCTTGCACTAAAAGAATTAAAACGAAACCATGTAATAAATATTCTGTGCTTTTTCCAGATAACACTGATATTTGTCGTGACCTCCGCTGTTCTGACAACGGTATTGAATAAATATGAAAGATACAAGCCTTTCAAAAATGTACTTGATGAAAAAGGCGTGTATGTTGATGTTCTGTCCTTGGAATTTGAAGATAATGAGCTTATTTATCCGGCTTATGATGAATCAAATCTGACAGAGAAGCTTGGACTGAAAAATGTTGATTCAATATATTGCATGAAGAATTTATGGATAGATCAGGATGTAAACACCTGTGTTTTATCTGATGAATATATTGAAATGTATGAGCCTGAGCTTAAAAACGGTAAATGGCTTACAGAGAGCGAAAATCTTCCGGATGATGTTATTCCTGTTGTTATCTCTGAAAATGATGATAATATAAATGTAGGTGATATATTTGAGATTACCAGTCCATTCGGTATAAAAGCAAGAATAAAGGCATATGTTACCGGAGTATTATCTGATAACACATCTGTTATATATACTGCATCAGAATCAAACATCCATGCAAGCTATGAAGATATGTTCGTGCCGTATAATCATGACTTTGAGGAAAAAACATTGATTATCATAAAAAACAGCGACTTAGAAAAGCATTGTCCCGACATCACAAGAAATTTATATGGACCGATGATTATTACCTATAATGAAAGCATAACTGATGATGAAATAAACGAAAACTTTGATAAGCTGATGCTTAATGGAGAGTTTAAGATTTACAGTACGCTTGAGAACATGAACAAAAACAGCAAAGAAATAGTTTTTGAAGACTTCTTTAAGCTTCTTCCCATGATAATTGCTGTATTGCTTCTTGTTATAATTTCTATCATAAGCGTTTCAGCAGTCAACACAAAAACAAGAATAAAAACATATGCGGTTTATTTTCTTTGTGGTATGCAGTGGAAACACATCAGATTTATTGAAGCATTGAAATCTTCAATTATCGTAACTTCAAGTGCAATATTGAGTATGCTTATATGTATTACAGCAAACAACAGAAGCATATTCGGAGGTTTGCTGATAGGGGTTGGATTCTGGCAGATAGTGTCATGGATATGCATAGGCATGATATTCATAATGACAGCAACGCTGTTACCCGGAATAATAATAAAAAAACAAAAACCGGTAAGTGTATTCCATTCACAGTGAGGTAGTCTATGAAAAAAATATTTTTAGTACTTACAATAATGTGTATTCTGCTGTGCGGATGCGGTAAAAAAACAGTTTCGTGTGAGGAACTGGCTCATAATGCAATTGATATCGCTGAATCTTATAAAAAATATGATACCATAGATATGAGTTATCCGAACTGGGCATATCAGTATGAGCAGATGTTTGTCGGAGAGTATTCTGATCCGATTAAAGACTACTACTATATTTTTAATGAAGATCATG
Source organism: Ruminococcus sp. (assembly GCA_017513795.1). Classification (GTDB taxonomy): domain Bacteria; phylum Bacillota; class Clostridia; order Oscillospirales; family Ruminococcaceae; genus Ruminococcus. Next base: position 11,492 of record JAFXEJ010000006.1, on the reverse strand, counting down.
AATACTACGATCCATGGCAGATAATTATTTTGAGGATGGACTCTGAAAAAAATGCAGAAAATGCAGTTAAATACATGGAAGAATACCGAGAGAGAATAATAAAAGAAAATAGTGATTTTATAAAAGGAATGGGCGAATTTGCAAATCAGAATGCTATAAATGTTCTTAGTAACGGTGTGATAGATAATTATGATGAATATGTATTCTGCTTGTTGTGTGAAAAGCCAACAGAAATATACGAATCATGTGTCTCTATGATAAAATAGAGGAGGAATAATTTTGATAAGACTTGAAAATGTGAAGAAAATCTACAATAAAAACAAGGCTAACGAATTTGAAGCACTTCACGATGTATCGCTTACTATAAATGACGGAGAAATGGCTGCAATTATCGGAAAATCAGGTGCAGGAAAGTCCACACTCCTTCATATTCTTGCCTGTATTGACAGCTATGAAGACGGAAAATATGTTGTTGATGATGTTCTTGTAAAGAATCTCAGCGAGAAAAAGCTTGCAGAAATTCGCAACAGCAAAATCGGCATAGTTATGCAGGACTTCGCACTTGTTGATGATTTCTCGTGCATTGAAAACGTTCTGCTGCCTCTTGATTTCGCAGCTAAAAAGAAGTCCGACAGGAAGGAACTCGCACTTGCTGCACTCAAGTCTGTCGGAATGGACAGTATGGCTAAGAAGCCCGTAAACAAGCTTTCAGGCGGTCAGAAACAGCGTGTTGCAATTGCTCGCGCAATTGTAAATAAGCCTTCTATTATTCTCGCCGACGAGCCTACTGGAGCTCTCGACTCAAAAACAGCAGCCGAAATCATGGAGCTTTTCCGTGAGCTCAACAAGAACAGACACACTGTTATTATCGTTACACATGACCTTGAAATTGCAAACCAGTGCGACCGAATTATTGAAATTTCCGACGGTAAAATCATATAAAAAAGGATTAATAATTTTATGAACACAACAATGCTTATTCCAACTGATGAAACTCTCATACAGCATATTTCCGAATCACTGATCGAATTGGGTATAGCACAGAAATACAAAGGCTTCACTTATGTAAAGGATGTAATTTTTATCTGGATGAATACTCCGATTGAAAGTGATGCATATAAAAGCATACTGAAAATCGTCGGTCAGAAATATTCAATTGGTCCAATGAGTGTAAACGGTGCAATAAAGAATGCACTTGATTCAGCATGGTTTTGCGGTACAGTAAACAAAAACCACGAACTGTTCGGATATCTGAAATCAAACCAGAACTTTCCACCGCTGCCATCAGAATTTGTTGTCGCTATGGCTACGCTCATGAAGAAGAAACAAGATGAAATAGTACCACTGACGTGACGTTACCATTAGGTTCTCGCGCCGCAAGGTGTGCAGGTTCGATTCCTGTCACCCGCACCAAAAAATCCCTCGGAATTCCGAGGGATTTTCTGTATTATCCGCTGATTCTTTTTAACATAAATCCATGATTAAGCGGACCGCTTCCTTCTCCAAGATTGAGCATATCAGCCAATGCATCCGAAATATACTCCTTCGCAAGTCTTACTGACTGCTTCAAGTCATAATCTTTGGCAAGATTTGAAGCTATTGCCGATGATAAAGTACAACCCGTGCCATGAGTGTTGGGATTATCAATTCTCGTTCCCTCAAACCACGTCATTTCGTCGTGTTCAAAAAGCAGATCATTCGCATCATCTATTCTATGGCCGCCTTTCAGAAGTACTGCACAGCCGTATGTTTCGTTTATGAAACGTGCGGCTTTTTCCATATCCGAACTGCTTTTTATGCGAAATCCGGATAACACTTCTGCCTCGGGAATGTTTGGTGTAACAATAGCCGCAATCGGCAGAAGCTTTTCTTTTAGCGTTTCAATGGCGTCCTCAGAAATCAGTCTTGCTCCGCTTGTAGCAATCATAACAGGATCAACTACGATATTCTTTGCCTTATAAAATTTCAGTTTTTCTGCGATCACGTCTATCAGTTCTGCATTCGAAATCATTCCTGTTTTCACGGCATCAGGAAAAATATCCGAAAATACTGCATCTATCTGCTGACCAAGAAATTCCGGCGTCACTTCAGAAATCGCTGTAACACCTGTCGTATTCTGAGCAGTAAGAGCTGTAATTGCACTCATTCCGTAAACTCCGTTTGCAAGCATTGTTTTTAAATCAGCCTGAATTCCAGCGCCTCCGCTGCAGTCGCTTCCGGCAATTGTAAGGGCGGTTTTAATTTTGCTGTAATTCATCAAAAGCCTCCCTTAATTCCTTTGCCGCATCACATGGCGATTCTGCTTTCATAATTGCAGAAACTGCACATATACCGTCAATTCCGCTGCCTTTCAGAACGTGGATGTTATCCTTATTAAGCCCTCCTATAGCATTTACTTTAATCGGAACAGCCTGCACAATTTCCTTCAGAGTTTCAACAGAAGTCAACACTGTTTTGACCTTTGTTGTTGTAGGATATATTGCTCCTACTCCAAGATAATCTGCCCCCTGTTCGTAAGCTTCGATAGCCTGTGGTACTGTTTTAGTAGTTGCACCGATAATTTTATCATTGCCCATAAGCTTTCGTGCAGCTGCAACAGGCATATCTGACTGTCCTACATGAACGCCTTCCGCCTCTACAACAAGTGCAACATCAACTCTGTCGTCAATGATAAGCGGTATATCGTATCGCATTGTAATTTTATGTACTTTTTCTGCAAGTGTTATATATTCCCTTGTTGTACGCTCTTTTTCACGAAGCTGAACAAGTGTAACTCCCCCTTTGCAAGCTTCTTCAACACGATAAAGGAACTCATCCTCACTATAATTCGTACTGTCCGTAATAAAGTACATTGTCGTATCAAGATTTTTCATAAGCACCTCACATATAGATATAATCGTTTAACACGGGCTGTAAACCCTCGTTTTCTATGTCCTTGTACATCACGTCAAGTGAACGTGCATCGTTTATTTCAAATTGCTCATCGCCTTCTGCATGGTCTGATTCTTTACCGCTGTACTTGCTTTCGTGATCGCCTATTCCCGTAGAAACTCCGGCTGAAACCTTCGTAGCGGCAATCTTTACAATACCGTTGCGGAATGTCTCGCTTTCCCTTGAAGAAACAGTAATTCCAACAAACGGAAGAAAAATTCTGTATGCACAGATTATCTGACAAAGTTGTTTTTCGTGGACATCAAGGGGATCAATTTTGTCGTTGTTAATGATAGGACGAAGTCTCGGACAGGACAGCGACATTTCAGCATGAGGATATTTTCTTTGCAGATAATAGACGTGCAGTGCACTTGCTAAAGCATCCTTACGGAAATCTGAAAGTCCCAGAAGTGCCGAGAATGCTACACCTCTCATTCCTCCCATAAGTGCCCTTTCCTGTGCTTCAAAGCGATAGGGATAAACACGCTTGTGACCAAGCAGATGCAATTCTGAATATCGGTCGCTGTCGTAGGTTTCCTGAAAAACCGTTACATAATCCGCACCGCATTCATGGAGATACTTATATTCATCAGTGTTGACCGGATATATTTCAAGTCCGACCATACGGAAATACTTTCTCGCAAGTCTGCATGCTTCACCAATATACTTAATATCGCTCTGAGTACGGCTTTCACCAGTCAGAATCAGAATTTCCTCCATTCCGCTGTCTGAAATAATCTGCATTTCACGCTCTATCTGCTCCATATCCAGCTTCATACGGCTGATATTGTTGTAGCAGTTGAAACCACAGTACACACAGTAATTCTCGCAGTAATTTGCAATATACAGCGGTGTGAACATATATACAGTATTGCCGAAATGCTTTGATGTTTCAATTCTTGCACGCTCTGCCATCTTTTCTAAAAAAGGTTCTGCCGCCGGAGATAATAGTGCCTTGAAATCGTCAATGGTACATGTTTCATGTTCGAGTGCCGTCTTAACTTCCTTAGCGGTATATTTTGAATACTCGTAGCTTTCCATTTCAGACAGTACTTTTTCCATGATGTCAGAATTTATATGTTCCATTCCGTCCATATACTTCATATGATCTGTACGGCTTGAAGCGTCGGTTTCAAGTTTATGTTTCTTTTCAAGTGCTTTTGGAGAAAGATGCTCCCCGTCAACAAAAAATCTGTTATCCATACGCACCTCAATCTCTCAGAAAACCTGTCAGCGGATCAGATGCCGAAGCTCCTCTTGCAAGCACTCGTCCAAGTCCTGAAAGGTAAGCTTTTCGTCCGGCTTCAACAGCATTCTTGAAAGCTGAAGCCATTAAAGGAATGTTTCCGGCGGTTGCAAGAGCTGTATTAGCCATAATTGCCGCCGCCCCCATTTCCATAGCTTCACAAGCCTGTGACGGTCTGCCAATTCCTGCGTCAACAATTACAGGCAAATCTATTTCATCAATGAGGATCTGTATAAATTCCTTTGCAGCAAGTCCCTTATTTGAGCCAATTGGCGCAGCAAGCGGCATTACAGCGGATGCTCCGGCATTGACCAGATCTCTTGCCGCATACAGATCCGGATACATATACGGCAGTACAACAAATCCCTCTTTTGCAAGAATTTCAGTTGCTTTTATAGTTTCGTTATTATCGGGAAGAAGATACTTTGTATCACGCATAATTTCGATTTTCACAAAATCTCCGCATCCGATTTCACGGGCAAGCCTTGCAATACGAACTGCTTCCTCTGCTGTTCTTGCTCCCGAGGTATTAGGCAGAAGCGTTACTCCTTCCGGTATGTAGTCGAGGATATTTTCTTTCTCTTTTGTATTTGCACGGCGCACCGCAAGAGTAATAATTTCAGCTCCAGCATCACGGACAGCTGCTTCGATAAGATTAAGTGAATATTTTCCTGAACCAAGAATGAAACGGGAATTGAACTCGTGTCCGCCTAAAATAAATTTATCTTCCATAATGAATTCCTTTCTATACTTCAAATTTTTCTGCGATAATACGCAGTATCATGTTCGACTGATGTGCGGCGCAGAGCATCACTCGAGGAGCGAAAAGTGTTCCGTCATCTGACACCTCACTTGTTCCGTCACCGCATATATACAGCCTTTTACCGTATTTTTTTGTCACTATCGTATTGCATGAATGAAGTCCGGACATCCCTGATGCAGCAACAATATATTTCTCAGGATAACGCTCTGTCACTCCATTCACAAGAATCGCCTTATTCTCCGCATTGTCAAAGCACTCACACACAATGTCACAGTCTGCAATAAGTGACAGATTTTCATCCGTAAGCTTTACATTATGCGTTATGACGCTGCAATAAGGCGCAATTTCTGTCAGTATATTTTTCATTGCTTCGGTCTTGTACATTCCTAAATGAGAAACAGCATACTGCTGACGGTGCAGATTCGATATATCAACTTTGTCAAAGTCGATGAGAATGAGCATACCTACTCCTGACCTTGCAAGTGATATCGCTGTATTCGAACCAAGTCCGCCAAGTCCGCAGACTGCAACACAGCTTTGCGAAAATTTCTGCTGTAAATCAGCTCCATGCCGCTGTTCAAGGGTACTGTACCACTCCTCCCTTGTCATATCAGCCGCCTCCTACAAAGCTTACAACTTCCATTACATCACCGTCTTTAAGAAATGTATCTTCATACTGTGATTTGAGCAGAATACCCTCGTTCAGTTCAACAGCCACACGTTTGATATCGTATCCATTTTCAGCAAGAAATTGCGCCACTGATTTTCCTGCGGAATCCTGTTCAGTTCCATTTATTTTTATCATGCTGTCACCTCACAGAATGTCAATATATTCGCCCTCAAGAGCTTTATTCATGCTTCTTACTGCACAGAATTTACCGCACATTGAACAGCTTTCCTCAATCTCAGGCTTTCTGCTGTCACGGATACTTTTTGCAGTTTCCGGATCAATTGAGCATTCCCACTGTTTGTCCCAGTCAAAGGTTCTGCGTGCATCTGCCATTTTATCATCTATATCCCTTGCATGAGGAATGTGCTTTGCAATATCGGCGGCGTGAGCAGCAATCTTTGAGGCAATTATCCCCTGTTTTACGTCGTCTACATTCGGAAGTGCAAGATGCTCTGCCGGAGTTACATAGCATAGAAATGCCGCACCCGATGCCGCTGCAACAGCACCGCCAATCGCAGAAGTTATATGGTCATAGCCTGGAGCAATATCGGTAACAAGAGGCCCGAGAACATAAAACGGTGCACCCATACATATAGTCTGCTGAAGCTTCATATTTGCTTCTATCTGGTCAAGCGGCATATGTCCGGGACCCTCGATCATTACCTGTACATCCTTTTCCCACGCTCTTTTTGTAAGTTCACCAAGACGAACAAGTTCTTCAATCTGGCATACATCGCTTGCATCCGCAAGGCACCCAGGACGGCAAGCATCACCAAGCGAAATTGTAACATCATATTCACGGCAGATATCAAGTATTTCATCATAATATTCATAGAAAGGGTTTTCATTTCCTGTCATGCTCATCCATGCAAATACGAGCGAACCGCCTCGTGATACTATGTTCATTTTACGTTTATGCTGCCTGATCTGTTCGATGGTCTTTCGTGTGATTCCGCAGTGAAGCGTTACAAAATCTACGCCGTCCTCTGCATGAAGCCTTACCACGTCTATAAAATCCTTTGCTGTGAGCGTTGCCAGATCTCGCTGATAGTGAATTACGCTGTCATAGACGGGAACTGTACCTATCATCGCAGGACACTCTGCAACAAGCTTCTGTCTGAATGGCTGAGTGTTGCCGTGAGACGACAAGTCCATGATAGCCTCTGCTCCCATGTTTACAGCCGCCATAACCTTTTCCATTTCAATGCTGTAATCCTTGCAGTCACGGGACACGCCAAGATTTACATTGATTTTTGTTCGCAGCATAGAACCAACACCGTTTGGCTCTATGCATTTGTGGAGCCTGTTTGCACATATAGCAACCTGTCCTTTTGCGACAAGTTCACGTATTTCTTCAGCGGTACGATATTCCTTTTCCGCAACCGCTTCCATTTCTTTTGTGATGATTCCTTTTCTTGCCGCTTCCATTTGTGTTTTGTACATAGATTTCCTCCGTAAAATTTATTCAATTGAACAGACGGAAATAAAAAAGGAAGCCACCGATTTCGATAGCTTCCTAATATGCAATATTTTTATTGCACCGACGTGCAAGCGTCAGTGCTTTACAGTCGTCCCTACGTTGGCATTATCCAAATCAGGTTATCGGTCGGAGGTTATACCTCCCTCTCAGCCTGTAACACAAGCTCCCGTCTGTTAAATTGTACTTATATTATACACCATTAATTTATAAAAATCAATAGGTTATGATATTTTTTTCAAAAAATGCTCAGCTTATTCTGACAGCGGATTCTTTACGAAATATTCCTCATACCATACAAGGAATGTATATATAGTCCAAATTTTTCTCCAGTTGTCAGAATTTCCGCCTACATATTCTCTGAATATTTCGTTGATCTCATCAAGGTTGAAGAACTCTGCTGCCATTTCGCTCTGGAATTTAGCTCTAACATCAGCATTATAACGCTCATCTGCAAGCCAGATTCTTATAGGAACGATAAATCCGAGCTTCTTGCGGAATGCAATTTCTTCCGGCAGAATCTTTGAAGCTGCTGTTCTGAAAGCAACCTTATTCTGCTCAGCATTTACTTTGAATTCTGAAGGCATTCTTGATGCAATATCAAATATTCTTCTGTCTGTAAGCGGCATACGGATCTCAAGTCCGGCAGCTGTACTCATCTTGTCAACATTCAGATAGATATCACCTTCAAGCCAGATCTGAATATCAATATCAGACATCTTTGATAGAGGATCAAGACCTTCAATTTCTTCGTAAATGTCCTTAACAATATTAATCGGAAGAACTTCGGGATCATAATGCTTCAGAATACGCTGCTTTTCATCTTCTTTCATGATGTTGGTATTTCCAACGTAGAAAGTTTTCAGATTATCACCATATCGCTCAGCATTACGGTACATATTATATCCGCCGAAAAATTCATCAGCACCCTCACCTGAATAACAAAGTTTTGTATGCTTCGCTGTCTCACGACACGCAATTGCAAAGGCAATCGCAGAAGCATCTCCGAGAGGCTGTTCCATATTCTTCATAACATACGGTACAATATCAAAATACTGTTCCGGAGTAATAACGCAGCGATTGAATTCACGTCCGAGAAGTTCTGCTGTTCCAGCTGCCATGGCTGATTCATCAAAACGTTCATCATCATAACCGCAGGAATTACATACCTTTGCGTCTGACATTGCAAGGACATAGGATGAATCTACTCCTCCGGAAAGGAATGATTCAGCAGTTTCGCTGTCAGTTTTGATTTCTGTGAAAATCTGTGTTACGTTGGCATGAATTTCATCAGCCCAGTCATCAAGTGATTTTGTGCTGTCCGGATTAAACTCAGGAGTCCAGTAACGGCATATTTCAAGCTTGCCGTTAACAAATGAAAGCCAGCGTCCGGGCATGAGCTTCTTCAGTCCTTTTAAGAAAGTATCCTCACCTGCTGTATATGTCAGCGACATATAGATCTGAAGCATATCAATATTAAGTTCCTTGACAAAACCATCCTTTTCCATGATGCTTCGTATCATGGTGCCGCACAGAAGTCTGTTATCCTCAGTGATATAGTAATAAAAAGGCTTTGTTCCGAAATGATCTCGTATGCAGAATATTTCATCATTTGAGTCATCATAAAGGCTGAACGCAAACATTCCGTAAAGGTGTCCGCCTATATCATGTCCCCATTTTTCATATCCGTGCACCAGAATTTCAGTTTCTCTTTCGTCTCGTGAAAGTTCTCGGCTGATACCAAGTTCGTCACAAAGACTGCGCCAGTTTACAATATGACCTCTGTACTCGCAAATTTTAATCATAAATACACCTCATATTTCCTCATAGATCTGTGGGCGGTTCATCAGAGCACCAAGAGCATGACGAACATCACCGCCGTTGAAAAGCACCTCGTTGAGCTGTTCCGTAATAGGCATTTCAACTCCCAGCTGCCTTGATAAATCATATGCAGCCTTACAGCACATATATCCCTCAACTGTACCAACACGCTTTACCGCATCCTGCGGAGATACTCCCTGACCTATGAGAAGTCCTGCACGCCTGTTGCGGCTATGCATACTTGTACATGTAACTATAAGGTCGCCGATGCCTGTAAGACCGCTGAATGTTGCCACATCTGCACCGAAAGCCTTGCCAAGACGTGCAATCTCATGTATTCCTCTTGTCATAAGCGCAGCCTTTGTATTATCGCCGTATCCAAGACCGTCGCAGATACCTACACAAAGAGCAATTATATTTTTCAGTGCACCGCCTATTTCGCAGCCCTTTACATCATCGTTGAGGTATATTCTAAGATAATTATTGCCAAATTCCTGCTGAATATATTTAGCAGCCTCAATATTTTTTGATGCAACTACTATTGTAGTAGGGATACATCTTGCAACTTCTTCTGCATGAGATGGACCGGACATTACAACAAGCTTATCAGTATTGATTTCTTCCTCGATGACCTCGCTGAGAGTTTTCAGTGAACCTTCTTCAAGGCCTTTACCGGTATTTACAATCACAGTTTCAGGAGCAATATATGGTGCAGCTTCTCTTGCAACATCTCTGACAAATGATGAAGGAATACCGAAAATCAGTATATCACATCCCTTTACACAGGAAATATCACTTGTCATAGCTATACTTTCTGAAATAGGCACTCCAGGAAGCTTTTGGATATGCTCGCCGTGAGATCTTATACTATCAATTTCAGACTGGAACTTCGACCATACTGTAACATCATGATTTCCGCAATTTTCAGCTGAAATTGCAAGACTTAATCCAAATCCTCCTGATCCGAGAATGACAACCTTTGCCATAATAGTACCTCCATTTTTTATGTAAACTGATTATTCTTCTTTTGAAATGCCGATTTTATTGAACGAAAATTTTGATTCTGTTCCGTTCATGAGACGTTCAACATTTGAACGGTGCATCCATATTATCATCGCTGACATAGGTAAAGATAATATCAGATAAAGGAAACTTCTTCCGAAACCATCTCCGTTGACTATCCATGACATAAGCAGTGTTGCCAGAGGACAATATGCTGTTCCGATAATCGAAGAAAGTGAAACGTACTTTGTGATTGCAAGTATAACGATAAAAATCGCAAGGAGAGCAATGAATACCTTGAAATCTACTGCAATGAATGATGAAGCTCCAACAAGTACTCCCTTGCCGCCCTTGAAGCCGTAGTAAATCGGGAAAACATGACCGATAATCGCACATAATCCGGCAATATATCCGATATAATGTGTGTCATCTCCGGGATTCATTCCTGCATTGAGAAGGTCACATATTCCTCTTGAAATAAGAACTGCAACGATTCCCTTGCACATATCTCCGATAAGAGTAAGAATCGCACAGGTACTTCCGGCGCATCTCAGTGTGTTTGTAAGTCCGGCATTGCGGCTGCCCATATCACGGATATCTCTGCCCTGCATGAGCTTTACAACAATAATTGAGAAATTGATACTGCCAAGGAAATATCCGATAGCAGCAGCTAATACAATTGAAAATAATACGTTCATTATTTATCATTCCCTCCTCGCTCTCTTACAACGAAACGTACAGGCGTACCCTCAAGTCCGAATGTAGAGCGAATTTGATTTTCTATATATCTTCTGTAAGAAAAATGGAACAGATCTGCCCTGTTTACAAAAGTGACAAACGTCGGCGGCTTTGTGGACGGCTGCGTCATATAATATATCTTCAGACGTCTTCCCTTATCTGACGGCGGCTGTACTCTTGTAGTAGCATAGGCAAGAACATCGTTTAACATTCCTGTTGAAATTCTCATGCTGTTCTGACCGTTTGTGTATTTTATAAGCTCGTACAGCTTATTGATACGCTGTCCTGTTTTTGCCGATATAAATACAAACGGAACGTATGACATAAAGCTGAAATCATTTTCAAGCTTTGTACGGAATTCCTGCATCGTTTTGTCATTCTTTTCGATAAGATCCCATTTATTTACTGCAACTACACAAGCCTTTCCCTGTTCGTGAGCATATCCGGCAACCTTTGAATCCTGTTCTGTGAATCCCTCTGTTGCGTCAAGCATGATTACACATACATCAGCACGATCAACAGCCATATAGGCTCTCAGAACGCTGTAATGTTCTATTTTTTCAGTTACCTTTGATTTTTTTCTGATTCCCGCAGTATCAATAAATACGAATTTTCCGTACTCATTTTCAATTACTGTATCCGTTGAATCACGGGTAGTTCCGGCAATATCAGAAACAATTACACGATCTTCACCAGCTATTTTATTTATCAGAGAAGATTTTCCGGCATTAGGTTTTCCGATTACAGCAACTTTGATGTAATCATCATCATATTCATCTTCGTGAGCCTCAGGAAGATAATCATATATTGTATCAAGCATATCGCCTGTTCCATGACCATGAAC